>JAZLIY010000114.1:0-9072 GCA_045617645.1 Bacteroidaceae bacterium
TTCGTAATAATCGTCGCGGATGGCCTGCAGGGTGTCGAACAAGCCGCATGCCTGCAAGGTGCGGGCCAGTACCAGGAAGCCCTCCTTCTGCCCGTCCAAGATGGTCTGGAAATAGCGCTGTGCCGTCAGGTCCTGGGGGGCAATGACCTTCCCCATCTGATGAATGACGCCGTTGGTGGCGTGGATGTCGCGATACTGAATACTGACGGGACAGTCGTTGTTCACATAGATGCTGTCGGGGTCATCGACATAGCGCACGTTCAGCTTGTGGTCGTTGAGAGTGGCGGTGGCAATGTCGCCCCCCGTCTCCAACGGGAAATCGCTGGTCTCATAGGTGTAACCGTCATCGCCACCGTTGATGATGCTATTATAGACGATGACCTTGCGGATGGAGTCCAGCACCGCCGAATCCTGAAAGGCTTCCCAATGGGGCTCGGCTATCAGCCCTACTTCTACCAAATCCCTGAGATAGGCATCAATGGCCTGGTCGGTAGGAGCAAACACGGTATAGCGACCACGGGCAGAAAGCAACTGTGCCACCCTGGTATTGCTGACGACACCTATGGGGGTTCGTTGCAGGACATTCAGGTACTGGCCATACATATCACTATGCTTCTGCAAATAATCCAGAATGGTGTTCTCCTTGAACACATAACGGCTGGATTCGTCGATGTGCTCCTTACAACTGACCATACTGCACAGTATGGCAAAGCAACACAGACATAGCATCAAAAGACGCGAAAGACCATATTTTTTCATTATTGAATAGGTTGTTCTGCCTATATTTTACCCTAAACGTCGAAAAGGTCGGCGGCCGAGCGGAAAGCCAAAGGGCATTCACAAACGGCCGCCGGATACATTCTTTTTATTTACAAGCACAAGGCCATGGCTTCAATTGCTTGAAGAAGTCGTTGCCCTTGTCATCAACAAGGATGAAGGCGGGGAAGTCTTCCACCTCTATCTTCCAGATGGCTTCCATACCCAGTTCGGGATATTCCACACATTCGATGCTCTTGATGTTATTCTGTGCCAGGATGGCTGCAGGACCACCAATGGAACCCAGATAGAAACCGCCATGCTTCTGACAGGCGTCGGTTACGGCCTGAGAACGGTTGCCCTTGGCCAGCATAATCAGACTGCCGCCATTGTCCTGGAACTCATCTACGTATGGATCCATACGGCCTGCCGTAGTGGGACCCATGGAACCACAGGCCATACCGGCGGGTGTCTTGGCAGGTCCTGCATAGTAGATGGGGTGATCCTTCAGGTACTGAGGCATTCCCTCACCGGCATCCAGGCGAGCCTTGATCTTGGCATGGGCGATATCACGACCCACAATGATGGTACCGTTCAGGGACAGACGGGTGCTGACGGGATACTGACTGAGTTGCTTGCATACCTCGCTCATAGGACGGTTCAGGTCCACCTTGACCACCTCACCCTCACCTGACTGACGCAAGGCTTCGGGAATCAGTTCGTATGGTTTGTCGTCCATCTTCTCGATCCAGATACCGTCGGCATTAATCTTGGCCTTGATATTACGGTCGGCTGAACAGCTGACACCCAGACCGATGGGACAGCTGGCTCCGTGGCGAGGCAAACGTACCACACGTACATCGTGAGCCATATACTTACCACCGAACTGTGCACCCAGACCAATCTTGTAGGCCTCATCGAGCAGGAGTTTCTCCAGTTCCACATCACGGAAGGCACGACCGGTCTCATCGCCGGTAGTGGGCAGATTGTCGTAATAGTGGGTGCTGGCCAACTTCACGGTGAGCAGGTTCTTCTCAGCACTGGTACCACCGATGACAATGGCCAGATGATAAGGAGGACAGGCTGCCGTACCGAGCGTCTTCATCTTCTCTACAAGGAAAGGAATAAGGGTGCCGGGGTTCTGGATGCGAGCCTTTGTCTCCTGGTACAGATAGGTTTTGTTGGCAGAACCGCCACCCTTGGTAACCATCAGGAAGCGGTATTCCATACCCTCGGTGGCCTCAATGTCTATCTGGGCGGGCAGGTTACACTTGGTGTTCACCTCGTTGTACATATCCAGGGGAGCATTCTGACTGTAACGCAGGTTCTCCTCGGTATAGGTCTTGAAGACACCCTTGCTGAGAGCCTCTTCGTCGCAGAAGCCGGTCCATACCTGTTGTCCTTTTTCGCCATGGATGATGGCCGTACCGGTATCCTGGCACAGGGGTAATTTACCCTTGGCTGCAACCTCGGCATTGCGCAGGAAGGTTAGGGCAACATACTTATCGTTGTCGCTGGCTTCCGGGTCGGACAGAATCTTTGCAACCTGTTCGTTATGAGAGCGACGTAACAGGAAACTTACATCACGAAAAGCCGCATTTGCCATACGGGTAAGTGCTTCGGGTGTCACCTTCAGGATTTTGTTACCCTCGAACTCGCTGACGGAGACGCCCTCCTTGGTCAGCAGATAATACTCTGTATCGTCCTTGCCCAGCTGGAACATAGGAGCATACTTGAATTCTACGTTTGCCATAATAGTTTTATTTTTATTTTGTTTTATTTACGTTTTCTTTGTTTCCGAAATTATGCATTATCTCCCTCTTCCTCGTAATGCTGAAAGAGAAAATCGTTGTAGGGATATTTCTGCACATGCAGTTCGCGTACCTTGTTATACAAGACCTGTTTCAACGTGTCCATCCCTGTTTTCTCCTTGGCAGAGACGAAGAGACAGTCATCGTGCAGACGGGTCATCCATGTACGGATCAGGTCGTTCAGAGACACATTCTCGCGAGTGGCAGGTGTCAGGTCATCAACATCCTTTTCCACCCAACGATAGGCATCCACCTTGTTGAAAATAATCATAGAGGGCTTGTCGGCACAACCCAGATCGGAGAGTGTCTTCTCCACAACTTTTATCTGGTCTTCGAAGTCCGGATGGGAAATGTCCACCACGTGCAAAAGAAGGTCTGCCTCGCGCACCTCGTCCAATGTGCTCTTAAAACTATCCACCAAATCCGTGGGCAGTTTGCGAATAAACCCTACCGTGTCCGACAGAAGGAAGGGCAGGTTGTCCACAATGACCTTGCGTACCGTAGTATCGAGTGTGGCAAAGAGTTTGTTCTCGGCAAAGACCTCACTCTTGGACAGGATGTTCATCAGCGTACTCTTGCCCACATTGGTATAGCCCACAAGGGCCACACGTATCAAACGTCCGCGGTTGCTACGTTGGGTGGTCTTCTGACGGTCGATCTCCGCCAAACGCTGCTTGAGCAGACTCATACGGTTCAGGATGATACGACGGTCCATCTCCAACTGGGTCTCACCTGGTCCGCGCAATCCTACGGAACCTTTTCCTCCGCCACCACCGGAACCACCGCCTTGGCGTTCCAGATGCTTCCACAATCGTTGCAGACGTGGTAGCATATACCGATACTGGGCCAGTTCCACCTGCGTCTTGGCATTGGCTGTCTGGGCACGCATGGCAAAAATGTCCAGAATAAGGCTTGTTCGGTCCAGCACCCTCACCTTCAACACGCCTTCTATTATGCGCTGTTGCCTGCCACTCAGTTCATCATCAAAGATGGCCATATCCACCTGACGTTCCGCATCCTCTTCCTGCTGTATGAAAGCCCGTATCTCATCCAGCTTACCTTTTCCCAAATAGCTCACATTGCTCGGAGCAGGCATTCGTTGGGTAAAGCGCCGGAGCGTCCTGGCTCCGGCCGTCTCGGCCAGAAAAGCCAGTTCATCCAGATATTCCGTAGTATGACGCTCGTCCTGGTCGGGCGTGATGACACCCACCAGAATGGCCGTTTCCGGCTCATCGTTAACTACGTTGTGATATTTCACGTCCGTCATGCCATCCTCGAAAGGCAAGGACGAACGACTGGAATTATAATGTTTACTTCGGCTTGTTTTCAAAATATATTTTCTTGCTGTTTACTTTATTCTACCACATATTACTTTACCTGTATGACCAGGAACTTGCTCGCGCTCCAGAACTTCGTGGGATTCGTGATGTGTAGCTCGTAGAGTCCGTCCTTGTCCTTTTCCAGCTTATAGGCATCCGATGGATGATTGGTCAGAACGGTGGCACTCTTGCTGTAAAGCTTTATGTCCTTGTCCTCGCGGATATCTATCTTGGTGAAATAATCCATGTTGAAATCACCATCCTTCAGCACATCACCCTTGCTGAGGATCTTCTGCTCCTTGAGTTCCGACTTTGTACCGAACACAAACCATGCGGAATTCAGTTCCTTGTCCTGGACAGCCACCGTATTGGCCTTGGCCTTGTTCTCGGCAGCCAGACCGCTCACACTTTCGTTCAGACTGGTAATCTCTTCGGTCTGGGAAGCTATCAGGGCATCCTTCTCGGCCAGGGAAGCCTCCAGTTCCTGTATGCGTTGACCCTGAACCTCAATCTGCGATTGCAGATTATCGATGGTTTTTTTCAGCTTTTCGGCATTGAAACTGCTCGCTTTCAATTTCTCCTGCAACTGAGCCACCAGTTCACGGTTCTGTTGCATTGATTCCTGGATGAAGGTCATATTCTCACGGATAATCTCTCTGCTGCTGGCACTTTCGGGATTGCCATCGGCTATGGTAACACGACCTTCGGCCTCGCTGATACGACGAATGCCGTCCTGTACATCGTTCACAATGCCCATGATGTCGTTCAGTTCATTGTCGCGTTGATTGATAATGCGCTGAAGGGAGTCAAGCTCTGCCTGAATCTCCTGCTGCTTTGCGGTGTTTACCTGACCACATGCACTCAACAGAAGTGCAAAAAGACCTAAAAAATAAACTTGTTTTTTCATCGCTAACTATGAATTTTGAATTATGTTTGAGTTATGAATTATGTTTGAGTTATATTTGCATTATGCATTATGCATTATGAATTATGCATTATGAATTGTCCGCCCCTCCTACGACGATGACAAACTCGCCCCTGGGTTCATTTTCCTGGAAATGTGCAAGCGCCTCGGACAGAGTACCTCGTACGGATTCCTCGTGTACCTTGCTGATTTCACGACACACGCTCACCGGTCGGTCTGCACCGAACACTTCCACGAACTGTGTCAGAGCCTTCACTATCCTGTGGGGAGATTCATAGAAGATCATGGTACGAGGCTCATTCCTCAACGCCTCCAAACGTGTCTGGCGTCCCTTTTTCTGAGGCAGGAAACCCTCGAAACAGAACTTGTCGCAAGGCAGACCGCTGCTTACCAGGGCTGGTACGAAAGCCGTGGCACCAGGAAGCGTTACCACTTCTATACCGGCACGTATGGCCTCGCGGGCCACCAAAAAGCCGGGGTCGCTGATTCCAGGCGTTCCTGCGTCCGACACCACGGCTACCGTCTCGCCCGCCCTCAGACGCTCCACTACCCTATCCACCGTCTGGTGCTCGTTGAACTTGTGATAGGAAAGCATGGCGTTCTTCACGTCGAAATGCTTCAACAGGTTACCGGTCGTACGGGTGTCCTCGGCCAAAATCAGGTCGGCTTCACGCAGGATACGAAGGGCACGATACGTAATGTCCTCCAGATTTCCCACAGGCGTAGGCACAAGGTACAAAGTTCCCATTTTCTATTCTTATCTTCGCCAGTACATAAACTGGTCTTTTATCAGAGGACAAAATTAATCATAAATTCAAACTATTCACCTCTATAGGCAAATAAATTTAACCCTTTTCGCGTTTTTGTTCGATTTATCGCATAATTTTCCATAAGAAATATTACTTTTGTACCCAGCAACCAACCATCATCGACATGTTTGAAAAAGAAATCACGTTCGACCGTTTCATTCGCATTGTGGCCGTCATCGGAGGAGGCATTCTTGTTTGCCTGCTCATCAACCGGCTAAGCACCGTACTGGTACCCTTCTTCATCGCATGGTTACTGGCCTACCTGATTTATCCGCTGGTTCATTTCCTGCAATTCCGATGCCGCCTGCGCAACAGGATTGTCAGCATACTGGTGGCACTCGTGCTGGTACTGAGCGTGGTGGCAGGTGCCTTGGCACTTATCATCCCACCCACGGTACAGGAATTTGCGCAACTCAGCAACATCATCAACGTCTATCTGAAAGACTTCCTCGGAGAGACGAGTATTCCGGAATACATCCAGACATTCATTAAACAGTATGCCGACAAGAGTTCCTTCTCCGTTATGGACATCATCGAGCATAGCAGTTTCATGGATGGAGCCAAAACCATCCTGAATCAGGCATGGGATCTGTTGGCCGGTACCGTCAACCTGGCCATCGGCGTCCTGGGTTCCCTCATCGTGCTGCTCTACGTCATTTTCATCCTGATGGATTACGAGAGCATCTCCAGCGGATGGATTCGCCTCATTCCGGAAGGGAAACGCCATTTTGCCGTTACGATAGCCGAGGATGTAAAGAACGGCATGAACGCCTATTTCCGCGGACAGTCGCTCATCGCCCTGTGTGTAGGCATCCTGTTCAGCATCGGATTCCTGATCATCGACTTCCCCCTTGCCATAGGCTTGGGGCTGTTCATCGGTATGCTGAACCTGGTCCCCTATATGCAAGTCATCGGTTTTCTGCCGACCATCCTGCTGGCACTCATCAAATCGGCAGAAACGGGACAGAACTTCTGGTTCATCCTCATTTGTGCGCTGATTGTCTTTGCTGTAGTACAGGTCATACAGGACATGGTACTGACACCAAAAATCATGGGGCACGTCATGGGACTGAATCCCGCCATCATCCTGTTGGCCTTGTCCATCTGGGGCAGCCTGTTGGGAATTATAGGGTTCATCATAGCCTTGCCGCTTACCACCCTTTTGTTCTCTTATTATCGTAGGTTTGTGTTGAAAGAAACGACTTCTACGAACAAAAAAGAAGGATAATCACAAAAAAATATACGCTATGCATTGTGATTTATGAATTAAAGTTGTACCTTTGCACCCGCCAATCAGAAATTGGCACTTAGGTAGATCCGCTAGCTCAGCAGGTAGAGCACATCCCTTTTAAGGATGGGGTCTTGGGTTCGAACCCCAAGCGGATCACCAAAAAAGGAGAAGCCCTACAGGATTTCTCCTTTTTTTATTGCCAACAAACACCCCACTACGGCTCGGTGGAAATTTAGGAAACAAATCTGTCACTAACAAACTTATTACTAACTTTGTTGTTACTTTTGCTGTTTTTTCTCCTATTTTGACCAAATGCAGGTAGAGCACAAAGGAGGAGATGATGGAGAATGAAATTTCATCGGCAGGCTTGCATACCAGGGAAATTTCAGCATCTGGCAGCAGTGGATGACCAACGAACAGACACCATTCCTCCAAAAGTATTTTGATCTTCTAAAATGATAAGGCCGTATATAATTGCCAAATAATATAATAATACGTGAGACCGAAACGAAAAAGACCGTCCTACCGACGCTAGTTGAGACGCAACAAAAATTGCGTGGACATAGGTAGAAGTGCAACAGTTACAAGAACTGCGTCATGTACACAGGCAACAGGAGTGTTTGTTCGTCTTTTTTCAAGTCCTTTGTGTAAAGGAGATACCTTCGGTCTATTATGTGAGAAAACTTTTCGCAGAAAGCATCAAGTGAGGCATGGGTACTATAGCCAGAGGATTTTACTTCTATAGGGTGCAACTTGGAACCTTTTGAAAGAAGGAAGTCTATCTCGTAATTGTGGGTGGCATCCTTTGCCCAGGTGTAATAGAATAGTTTGTTGCCTGCAGCTGCCAACATTTGTGCAATAATGTTCTCGTATATGTAACCGAGATTTGTGGACTGTTTGTCATTCAACAACTTCTGGTAGATGATATTCTCTGTGATGTCTTTGTCCCAAAATGCAAGGGTGACAAACAAACCTGTGTCAGCACAAAAAATTTTGTATTTGGAAATGTCTTTGGTGAGAGACATGCCTACATTAGGATCATTGGAATGATATGAGAACAGCGTCGTCTTGCTGTCCTCGAGATCCTTCATCAATTCTATCAGTTTGTCATTGTCCGTATATCCAAGAATGGAGAACGGCTTGTAACGGTTGCTGTTCTGGCTAAGTTGTGATGGTATTTCCTTGTAAAGGGTTTCCAAACGTCCCGTAGGATCAAGCTTCTGGAAGTCATCAAGGTAGATCTGTATGATAGCCCTCTTTGCCAAGTCCACCATGCTGAAGTTGTTGGTTTCCAAATATGCATTGACGGCCTGTGGCATACCGCCAACAAGCATGTAAAGTCTGAAATCACGCATTTTTTCACGGTGTGCCTTGTCTAACGGAAGTCTTTTCTCATAGAACATTCGTAGCAAAGGAACAGTTGCTTCGTCACCCATAGCCCATCTGAATTCCTCATAATCCATCGGATATAGCGTCACTCTTTCCTCCTCACTTGGCAAAGTGATATTTTTCGTGTTCTTCTTTATACTTATGAGTGAACCTGTTTCTATGTAGTCGTACCTTCCGTCCTTGACGAGGTACTTGATGGCTTGTCGTGCAAGTGGGCAGTTCTGTACTTCGTCAAAGATGATGACAGACTTCCGTTCTTTAAGGATTACATTATATATAGATTGCAACTGAAGGAACAGATAATCCTTGTTCATGAGATTGTTGAACAAAGATTTGACATCATCCGATGCTTCATTGAAATCTATAAGAATGTAAGAGTCGTATTCATTCTGTGCGAACTGCTCAACCAGTGTGGATTTGCCGACACGTCGTGCTCCTTCTATCAAGATAGCAGTCTTTCCGTTTTGCACTCGCTTCCATTCTAGAAGTCTATCATATAGCTTACGTTTGAATGTTCGTTTCATATCTTGATGTTTGGACTTGAATTTTCTGTGCAAAATTATAGCTTTTTAGCGAGTTACCAAAATCTTTTCGGTCAAAATCTCCAAAAATACCAAAATGTTTTAAGTGAATTTATCCAAAAATACCAAATTCTAGCGTGCCCAATGATTATGCAAATTGGAGTGAAAAGAAAAAATGATTATCCGCAAATAACCGACCGAAAATTTGTCTGAATCCCTGAAAAAGCTTATCTTTGCACCAGATTTAAAATTCCACTGCAAGATGAAGCTGTTTGAATTCACCCAACGTTTTCCCGACGAGGCTTCCTGCG
>JAZLIY010000115.1:0-27113 GCA_045617645.1 Bacteroidaceae bacterium
CAAGGCCTTCATACATATTTATATTGCTGCTACGATTCATAATGCAAAGGTACTAACTTTTCTGCAATCATGTATCGTTTAGCGACAGTTTTTGGGTTAGCATCCGTATCCCCTTCCCCACAGGGTTTGTCGGTTGCGCCGGTTAAGCGTAATAACTCCTTCGAGGGTATGATTGTCGAGTATGTAACGTTTATCTGCTTTATCTTGCTTGCCTTTGCCTACCATCGTACTTTGTGGAACAATAACAGCACAACGAGCTCCTGGCGCAAGTGAATCAAGTAGATGGCAGATGAAACGTAACTCGCTGAGGTGTGCCGTCACTTTGTTCTTTGCCTGTGAGTACGGAGGATTCATCAAACCTACGCTACACTTATATTGCTGTAAATCAGATGGGGATTGTGCAAGAAAATCAGCACAGAGCAGATTGCTCTTTCCATCGCCGCGTAGTATCATGTTGGTAGTAGCAATGGAGAACATATCATCACGCAATTCAAAGCCGTACAGACAGTTCTTGCGAATTTCTGCACGCATGTTGGCTCGTTCACGTTCGGAAATCTCTCCTTTGTTGCATTTTTCATCTACCTGATTTAGCATGCTACTAAGGGCAGCTATAAGGAAACCTCCTGTTCCGCAGCAAGGATCAAAAACCTTGTCTGTTGGCTTTAAATCTACCAACTCGCAGAATAATTCTGTAATGTGCTTTGGCGTGAGCACTACTCCAAGACTTTGTCCGTCACCTCCGCTATAACTCATAAACTCTCCATAGAAGCGACCAAGAACATCCTCTGGATGATTATTTCGGATTGCCGTAAGGACATTGGAATCCAGGTACTCGGCAAAATATCGCAATGGTGACTTACCAAGATGCTCATTAATCTGGCTAAGAATTGGACGATTCTTGACAAGGAGGAACTGGGCTAGTACTCTCTCTTTTTTTACTTGTGGCTCAACGTGCACAATGTCCATATAATCGGACAAATAGCGAAATACCCAATCACCATCAGTACATCCGTTTGCCTGACTGCCTTTGAGCATAGAAGTAGAGAATCCTGTGTTTGCCAATGCAAGAAGGAGTGCTGATACGACAAGAGGTTTTTCGGTATCGCCAAGATTTCCATAATTGCGCAGGTCTTCGTGCAGCATTGAAGCTCGACTTATAATCTGTTCCAGCTCGACCTGTTCAACAGGCTTGTTGCCCAAAACCTTCTTCTCGTAGTATGCGTCTATATGCTCAGCATTAAACTCGTTGAAGTTCTGTACTCTATTGAGCAAGAGCACCATTTTGGGAGATACAAATATCGGACGAATAATCAAACGCCCAGATTCGCTCCCAGAACAGCCAAAAGCAAATGCTTTCTTGAAATTTGTGTTCTCAACGATGTGGCGAGCATAGAAAGCTGCGCCATTTTCTGCATAATCCGTTACGGCATCCCTATCCATCAAAAGTGCTTTGGGATTGTTGGGGTCAACATACTTCGCTTGTTGGCTGTTGTCTGCTTTGTCTTCCACGACAATCACGAAGTCGCCAACAACTGCCACATATTCAGGAAATCCATTGTGCCCTGTTCCACGTTTTGATGCCGTTTTCAGAGCATCGTGTATTTCTTTTACATCGCTATCGTTGGGCGTTGCCTTTATTCCAGCATCCTTCAGCAGATTAGCGATGATGATGTCTGTCTTCTTCTCGTTTGCCATAAGTGAATGAGTTTGCATCTGCATACCCTTCAATCATTTATGGCTCGTTGCGTATTTTTATAACGCAAAAAGGGTGCAAGCCCTTCTTACGGTTATCCGAGGCTAAGCGTGGAATTCTGAACCTCATCTACAAATAAGAATAAATGCCCACACCCCGTATTGGGGGCAGACATCGAGATATCGTTATTTGTAGATTTGTCAGCTTCTCACGCATTTGCATACGCCAAAAGCCAACCATCATTGATGTGGTGTTGTATTCAGATGATTAAGTTTCCACGCTTATTCTGGATAACCACAATGATAGCCGATGCTTCAATATGTTAATACCTAATTATTTCTATTCTTTCTGTTTCGTTTTCGTTTGTTTTCTTGCGAATAATACTGATATGTTTCTCTCATGTACTCATCAACCGCATAGAGGTCGCCATATAGATTGAGACCTGTTGAGCGGTCGTTACGACCGCAAAATTAACGATTTTATTTCAAAAATCATCCATCACAGTAGTTAAATAGTTTGAAATTGGGGACAAAATCAAGTTTTACAGGCACACTCTTACATCTCTACTCCCTCATGGGTAATTCTCATCGGGCACACCAATAGATTTCTACAGGCATACGCGCACAACTGATTGCCCACATAAAACTTTCTGCTTGCCTACATTCTTGTCCTTATATCTACGATAAACGAGAGAGTTTTGGCAACATTCGCCTAAACTCCTTCGTACTGCCCCTTGCATACGATTGGTGATTGGTCAATCATAAGTTAAGACCAAGCTCGGTCATAAGTTATGCTTCATATCGAGTATAGAAAACGAATTTCCTCGGGAAGAATTTGAAAAACGAAATCCCAAGATTTTGGCACTTGGCCTTTTATCCCCACAAAAAGGTAAAAAGTAAAAGGTAAAGTCGATGGAAATGCACAAATGCATATTGACAAGACATATACTCCCAATTCAGAAAAGGTAAAAGGTAAAAAGGTAAAGTCAATGGAAGGAAAAACTCGATGCAACTATAATGTAGGCTTAAGGTCGATTGTTATCGTAAGTCCACCTCCTGGCGTAGTGTGTGCCGATGCGGTACCTCCGTATTGCAAGGCAATGTTTTTCACAATAGCCAAACCTAATCCCGTGCCTCCCAACCTACGGCTTCGCCCTTTGTCGATTCTGTAAAAGCGTTCGAATATGCGCGACTGAAATTCGGGATGTACGCCCACACCGTTATCAGAAAAAGTGAAAGTGTATCTGTCTGTACCAGCCTTTGCAGTAATAAGAAAGCGTGTTGCGTTTACAGCATGAGCAAGCGTATTGCCGAAGATATTATGGAAGAGAGAGAAGATAAGGGAGGAATCTCCAAACATAGGCATCGTGTCTGGAACATCCATTTCGAGTGAAATTTTTCTCTCGTTGAACTGCGGCATCATTTCTTCTGCAATATTTCGTATTATATCTGCGGCATCAATTTCGTTGTTTGGACGTGATAGATGTGCTTCATCCAAACGAGTTAGGGTACTCATGTCTGCAAGCAGCTGGCTCATGCGCCTGCTTTGAGAGTAGCATTTGTCTATAAATTCCTTGCGTTTTTCATCGGACAAATTCGGATTGTTTACAATCGTTTCCAAATACCCCTCTATCGTGGCAGCGGGAGTCTTCAGTTCGTGAGCAGCATTTTCCGTCAGTTGCTGTTTGATTCGTTGCGTTTCTTCCTCGCTGTGGTTAAGTCTATGTCTTAGGTACAACACCATGGATAACAGGAGGAAGATACTTATGGTATAAGACAGGAACGTATGGTCTTTTTCAAGGCTTGCTGTCAGGGGTGCCGAATACGGGACGGCTGAACGCACGACTATTCCGCTGTCCGGGAAATAAGTGGCAGAATAAAAGTATTCCTCGCCGTTTGTGTATGAAGTACGTTTAATGTCGTATCCGTTTCCTTTCTGCAATGCCTCCTGAACTTCCTTGCGTTGCAAATGATTTTCCATACCGACGGCATTGGCCTGCTTGCTGTCATACAGGACATCGCCATTTGTGTCTATAACCGTAAGGCGTATGGCCGAATCTTTGCGGTTATAGTTGTTCAGCTGAAGCCTGTAATGAAGGATGTCGCATCTGAAAGCATGCTCACGCTTATTCTCGTAAATTCCGAAACAAAGAGTGAGTATGCCGGCAAGTATTATGACAACGGCAAAAAGCTGATTAGTAAGTTGTTTTTTCATTATCTTTCAAACATGTATCCATACCCGATCTTGGTCTTAAGACATGTGCCATACCTTCCGATCTTCTTTCGGATTCGGGTAATGTTGACATCCACGGTTCTGTCCATAACCATTGCATCGTCTGGCCATACAGTTGCCAGAATCTTGTTCCTGGAGAACAGGTGTCCGGGCTTCGAGAGCAGCAAAGCTAGCAGTTCGAATTCCAGTTTTGTGAAAGGTACGTTTTTTCCATCAACGCAACATTCCTTCCTGTCGAGATTCAGGATTAGGCCCTCGTATGAAAGCATGTCCCTATTTTCCTGCGATTGTCCTTCGTCTGTTGCTTCATCGCCTCGTGATGATCTGCGCAAAACAGCCTTTACCCTGGCCTTGACTTCAGATATTCTGAAGGGCTTGTTTATGTAGTCGTCCGAACCGATGGCAAAGCCCGTAAGCGTGTCGTATTCGGTGGTCTTGGCCGTACAGAAGATAATAGGGATGTTCGCTGTCCTGCTGTCTGTCTTCAGTTGTCTGGCCCATTCAAATCCTGACACCGGAGTCATCATCACGTCAAGCAGAATGAGATCTGGCAACTTGTCATCAAATGAGCATGGAGCGTCAGAAGTTACGACCTCATAGCCTTCCGTTTCAAGATTAAACTGAAGAATCTCACATATATCAGGTTCGTCGTCTACTATCAGGATGCGTTTAGCCATATCAACAATATTTGTTCCCACAAAAGTAATGAAAAAGTTTTTTGTGGTAAATTTCTTATATGAAAATTTATACGCTATAACTTGTTTTTGGCCATTTCTATCTGCTTTTCTGCCTGAATTATATTCAATACATAATCACCTATCTTTTCGCATCCGGCAATAAAATCGTTAAAGAAGACTCCGAGCCGATAGTTATACTCTCCCTTGCTAAGCGAATTGAAATTATCCTGTCGGCATGTATTCCTCAATTCGTCAAGCATATTTTCTATCTCATAGCTATCCTCTAGGTTGACACATGTATCTTCTGGACGGTTTAAGATTGCCCTCATTTCATCCATAGCTTTCTCGGCCAAGTTCAACATCGTGGTCATTTGTTGCGACTGTGAATATGTAAATTCCGTTGGTTCGTTCAGTCGTTTGCTTTGTAGCGTACGTACAAGATGGAAGAAAGAGTCGCCAATAGATTCCAACTCGTCAATCTGTCGCATCATTTGCGCTATCTGGCTTTTTGAAAAGTCCGACAATCTTCCCTCAGACACCTGTTGCAGATAGGTTGCAATCTCCATCTCCATGTTGTCGGTTATCTGTTCATAGTGGAAGGTCCGGTTGTATTGCTCTTCGAAGTCGGAATCGTCTTTTGCCGACAATGCCTTATGAATCATTACTGCCATCCTCTGGCACCTTTCTGCCATTACGCCTATTTCGTTTTTAGCCTGCAAGATAGAAAGTTCGGCCGTAGAAAGCAATCCTCCAGAAATGTATTTCAATCCATGATTGCTGCCTTCCTTCATGGGTAGGATATGGCAGACAAATCGTTCTATCTGCTTGACAAAGCCTATCAGCAATAACGTATTGAAGATATTGAATGCCGTATGAATTGCAGAAAGCTTGTAAAGATCATTGTCGCCACCTCCCATAACGTTCTCCACAAACCAACTTACGCCATTACAGAACGGATAGAATACAATAAGGACTACAATCACTCCGAACACGTTGAACGTCATGTGTGCAAGGGCTGCGCGACGTGCCTGTGTACCAGCGGTCATGGACGCCATCAAAGCCGTTATTGTCGTGCCTATATTCTGCCCAAGCGCAATGGCTGCGGCCTGTTCGAGACCGAATCCAGGAATATGCATGTCAAACAGCATCAGAGTTACGGCCATTGTGGCAGAAGAAGCCTGAACAATCATTGTAACAAGTGCGCCTACGATAACAAAGAGTATGATGGTTAGAAATCCTCCATCTGCGACATGTGCAAGCATATTTGCAACAACGACACCGATGTTCAGGTCGGTTGCTGCCTGTTGTAAATAGTTCAAGCCCATAAACAGGAACGAGAAACCGATAATGAACTCTCCTATATATTTATGCCTTGATTTCTTACTGAATAACAAAGGAATAGCCACAGCCTGCAAGGGAAGGGACATTGCTGCTATGTTTACCTTGAATCCGATGGCTGATATTATCCATGCCGTAACTGTAGTACCGATATTGGCTCCCATTATGACTCCGATAGATTGTGTGAGCGTCATAAGTCCTGCATTCACGAACGACACGACCATAACGGTTGTGGCCGATGAAGATTGAATGAGAGCCGTAACAGCAATACCCGTCAGTACACCCATTACTCGGTTCTTTGTCATCGCAGAAAGAATATTGCGAAGTCTGTTACCGGCAAATTTTTCAAGTCCTTCGCTCATTGTCTTCATACCAAACAGGAATAACCCGAGTGAACCGAAAAGCGAAAGGAGATTAACGAAAGTATTCATTGATTATCAAAACATTATATAAAAACTGGTGCAAAGTTATCATATAAATGTTTCAAAATCATTACAAACAGATGAAAGTTGTATTAAAATACAGCGTAACGTAACATTATGTTACGCATAAAAAGCAATAACCGGATTACAGCTCCAGATCGAAACCATTGAGGGCGTCTATCACACGCTTGACATCTTCGTCAGACAAAACGGGTGACATGGGGATGGACAACACCTCTCGATGAATCCTTTCCGTTATAGGGTATTTCTGCTCATTCCACTCGCTATATGCCTTCTGCTTGTGGGGAGGAACGGGATAGTGAATGAGTGTCTCGATGCCCTTTTCCAACAAGTAGGAACGTAGTTTGTCTCTGTCGGGACAACGTACTGGATAGACATGATAGACGGTTTCCTGAATATCGGTAGGCATCAACGGCTTTATAATCAACGGGTTGTCTACACACTTATGGTACATCAGTCCGATTTGTCTCCTACGTTCGTTCTGCTCGTCCAAAAAAGGCAGCTTAACCTGCAAGGCGGCTGCCTGCACCTCATCCATCCTGCTGTTAAATCCCTTGACATCGTTTACATATTTACTGGCAGAACCGTAATTCGACAACATGCGAATGTAGGATGCCAACTCATCATCATCCGTTGTTACGGCTCCTGCATCCCCCAAAGCGCCCAAATTTTTCGTGGGATAGAAACTGAATGCCGATGCATGACACAGATTGCCTGTCACATTACCATGATACTTGGCGCCATGGGCCTGAGCTACGTCATCAATCACTTTCAGCTGATGACGAGAGGCTATTTCCATAAGTGGTTCCATATCGCAAACCCATCCATACAGGTGAACAGGCATGATGGCTCGCGTGCGCTCTGTTATGCACTCTTCCACCAAAGCGGGATCCAGTAAGTAGGTTTGAAGGGTTGGTTCACATAAGACAGGTGTAAGTCCTGCATTACTGATAGATAAGATGGTGGCAATATACGTATTGGCAGGCACTATAACCTCGTCTCCCCTATTCCATCCCAGCATTTCCCGATAGGCCACAAGCGTCAAGGTCAAAGCCTCCAAGCCATTGGCTACAGGGATGCAATTACGGACATGGCAATATGTGGCAAAGGATTCGGCAAAACGATTGTTTTCCTCGCCAAGCACATACCATCCACGCTTCACGACCTGAGACATGGCACCAGACAAGGCCGGTTCAAATTGGTTGTTTATGACCTTCAAATCCAGGAATCGAACGATTCTCTCCTTGTCTGGTTCTTCTACTGGCGACAAGGTGGATTCCATACTGTCGGACAAGTCGATGTCGTATGTATCGTAGCAGACAGCCCTACCGCCGAACCCTTCTTTCTGGAAAATGAGCCCTTCATTCAGCACCCATCCACCCTGTTCGTTGGAAGTACCGAAATCCAAAAATTCCATTTGCTTGTATCGCTCGTTGATAAGATGACGGAAGAGCAAATCCAAGGCGCCATATTCCCGGCCTACGTTGCCAGATGCAATATACTGTACATGAGCGACTTGTCTAGTTTCAAAGACAACAGTTCCGGCCACGACCTGTTCGTTGTACCTGACAAGATATAGCTTGATTTCTCGTGGGAAGCGCTCCATCAGAAGGCTGATTTCCTCGAACGAATGAACGGGTTTGGCATTATGATGTTCGCGTAAGACATCTTCAAGGAGTGTCCAATATTCTCTCAACGTATCCCAGTCCCCCTCGGTCATTTTGTCGATATACAATCCGTTGTCGATGGCCTTGCGTGCCTGCCGTTGACGCAACGTGCGAACACGCATCTGGTTTCGCATATTGACAACCGTACTGACCAGACGATGTGACAAACGAGCATTCAAGCGGAAAAGAGCATAAAGGTCTTCACCCGATGGGTACTGACTATATATATAAGGTATCGGTTTATAGACAAGTTTCTTTGCCTGCAACATACTGCGATAGTACTGAACCACATTCTGCATAATGTTCAGCACTTCCACTTGAGTAGCCTCTTCGCGGACAATCAGACCTCCATAGGTAAGACCCTGATGGGAATAGACGCACATCTCCGATTCCGACCAATTGCCCGGGAATACGGCCACCAGCAAGGATGTGGGTATCTCATCGGCTACAATATCGGAATCCCGGGTCCAATCATACACCAAGACCGAACAATCAAAGAAGCGGTCGGCATGGTAATCCATGAAATCGCGTTGCAATAAAAAGGTGCCGTTCTTGGAATGTGCAACGAAATCATTCCATATTTCCTTCTTATTTATAGAATATGGTACAACTGTCATTTTTCTATGAATTTCAAAAATTCTCCGTAATCATGAATATAATCCTCGGGATCGTAAGGATGAGAGGCAAGGCATATACATGCAGCATTTGAAGTAAAATCGAACAAATTACACCATACGCCAGGAGGTATGAGTATGCCAATATGCGGGCGATCCATCTGTATGGTGGTCTTCATTACCCCATCATCCAGTTCTATGGAGAAACTGCCCCCAATAGGGAAAAGTACCATAGAGCAGGTCCTATGAGCATGATTTCCGCGTGAATTACCATCGGACACATTATAGGTCCAAAAAACACGTTTGATATCAAAAGGTATGTGTCTTGAACATTCGCCAAAAGCCAGCATACCACGGTCGTCCGTTATATTAGGAAGGTGTATTAATTCACATCCACAGGGCAATTCCATTTCGTCTGAATTCTTCATCTCTTGAAATTTTCCACAAAGATAGAAAAAAATAGTGTAAAAGCTTGCATGATTCCGCAAAAACATGTACCTTTGCATCGCATTTGAAAGGAAGCATGCTGAAGAGTCAGCATCTGAGCGATGCGGAATGGAAGTTTGGGTGAGTGGCTGAAACCACCAGTTTGCTAAACTGACGTGCGGGTTACCGTACCGGGGGTTCGAATCCCCCAGCTTCCGCAGATAACTTCCCATAAAATGCAAATGGCGCTTTCGTCTAGCGGCTAGGACACATGCCTCTCACGCATGGAACACGAGTTCGATTCTCGTAGGCGCTACAAAAAAATCCTCAGAATTTCTGAGGATTTTCTTTTTGTTATATGTTTCGCTTTTCCTTATCTGCTCCAATGCAGCAGTTTGGCCAACGTGTCCAGATCGCGAACGGCATTCTTGGGCCAGTTTTCACCATTAGGTCCCCATACCTTTAATAGACCATAGTCTTCAACGACACACTTTGACTCATCGAACATTCCGGAATTATCTTTCAGCTTTGTAGTATTCAAATGCCAATGCTTTTCCAGGAAACGATAGGTTGCCTGACGTTTAGATGGTCCATAGTCATGTACTTCATCGGCAAAATGTGCATTCTCCACATTGTCCTTTGCATCATAGAAACCATATATACGCTTGACAAACGGGAAATCAACATCTGGTGTATGCTGGGTCCAATCATCGCCATCGGAAACGATCAGCATAGGTTTGGGAGCGAACAAAGAGGCTATTTCCACATTATTTGTACCGCCACCACTCAGATGGATGTTCGTTCCACTCTCACATTTACAGCCGCCATGGAAATAAGAAGACATCATAACGACAGGCATACTCAATGTCACACGATCATCAATGGCACATGTAAACATGGTCTGACTGCCACCACCAGAGGAACCGGTAACGGCAACACGTGTCTTGTCTGCTTCTGGAAGAGCCAGCATATAATCAAGCAGTCGCAATGCGCTCAAGACCTGAATAGGCTGTGACAAAGAAGTGGAATGACATTCTTTCGGGAACATCGGTTGCTCTCCCCATGCAAACATATCATAGGCAACAGCCACACATCCAAGACGAGCCTGCATGGCACATCGAATCTGAATCAAATCGGTATAACGGCCTTGTTGGTAATGACCATGAGGATTGATGATAATAGGGCATTTCCCCTTCTTGTATTTCACGGGATGATAAATGGAACCAGTACAATAAATGCCCGGAAGTATTTCCATGCCAATGTTCTGTACATAATAGTCGCCATACACGCGTTTTTTCCCAAGATAGACATTGCCGGTGAAATGCTCTGGCAACTTATCCAATCCGATATTATGTCTGATGGACTTACGCAAACTGTCTTTTCGCTGTTCCCATGCGGACTTGTCGGCATAAAGCGAGGACAGATATTCCAGCATGGCACGTCCTTCATCAACAGGTTGCACATGCATGTTCTCTTCCTTCAAAACAACATATTCATTGTTCATCTTGTCGTAACGGAATGTGTATCCTGCCGGAGTAAGTATATTATCCAGGCTCTCCTCTATACTCCAAGGACGAACCAAAAAATTCGCGTTGTCCACAACTGATTCTTTCGAAACAACGCCATAATTGATTTTCACGCCAAACCGCTTGGACAGACTATTCATCATTTCCGAAACAGGGCGACTGTTGTCATTCAAGAACTTGTCCGTATCAACAGATTGTGCACATACACAATTTGAACCGACAAAACATGACATGAAAAGACTCACAAAAAAACGGGAATATTTATATTTCATAAGGTAAAAGAGAGAGTTAGGTAAATAAATGGAGCCGATAGGGGGACTCGAACCCCCGACCCACGCATTACGAATGCGTTGCTCTACCAACTGAGCCATATCGGCGAATGCGGTGCAAAGGTATAGCTTTTTTCCCTATTTACAAAAGAAATACGTGAGGATTTTTTGCCTTAGTGCAGGAATTGTTGTAATTTTGTGGCCGAAAGATTGAATTTTTCGATGAAGAAAAAGAAATTCATATACATTGTTGGGATTCTTTTTGCAATGTCGGCATCCTGTGCTTATGGGGCATATCTCTTTCTTCATCATGATATGAACCCAACAGGAAACACATTATATATATATGTGGACGAAGATGACACCACAGACAGCGTAAATGCTAAAATTCATGGAGGAAAAGAGTTTCTAATGCTTGCAAAGCGTGGATTCACGCCACGTACCGGTTGTTATGCCATCTATCCAGGTGCAGACAGGCTCTCGGTTTTCCGTATGTTGCGAAATGGACAACAGATTCCGATTAAGTTGACAATCCCATCCGTCAGGACGTTGGACAAGCTGGCTTCGGTTTTGGGAGAAAAACTGATGCTGGATTCGACCGTCTTTACAGAAAGTTTTCGCGACACTCTTTTTGCACAAAAGTACGGCTTCACGAAAGAGACCTTACTGGCCCTATTTATTCCCAACACGTATGAAATGTATTGGAACGTTTCTTTGGAAGGCTTTATGAAGAGAATGCAGAAAGAATACGACTCTTTTTGGACGAAGAAACGCCAATCTTGCGCTGACTCACTTGGATTAAGCCGGCTAGAAGTTAGTACATTGGCAAGCATCGTTGACAGCGAGACAGCAAATGACGGGGAGAAGCCAAAAGTCGCTGGTATGTATGTAAACCGTCTGAAAAAAAAGATGTTGCTACAGGCAGACCCAACCGTTATTTTTGCTATAGGTGATTTCAGTATTAGAAGAGTGCTATTCGAGCACCTGAAGTACGAAAGTCCATACAATACGTATCTATACATCGGTTTGCCACCCGGCCCTATCCGTATCCCAACGGTGGCAGGCATTGATGCTGTCCTACATTGCGAACCCAATACCTATTTATATATGTGTGCAAAAGAGGACTTTTCCGGCACGCATAATTTTGCAAAGACACTTTCGGAGCATCTTCGGAATGCAAAGAAATACCAACAAGCATTAAATAAAAGAAAAATCAACAAATAAATGAAAAGAATCAGTTTTATCCTCATTTCTGTCATTTTCTGTGTTGCACAATCTACCGCAACTGACCGTTCAGATAAAATCCGTGACAACATGTTAAACAACAAAAAGTATGTCACGGTAATCGCCCATCGTGGAGATTGGAGAGGAGCACCGGAAAACTCATTAAAAGGCTATCAGAACTGCATCGACATGGGAGTGGACATGATAGAGATTGACCTACAGAAAACAAGTGATGGCGTTCTGGTAATCATGCATGACGGAACATTAGACAGGACAAGTACGGGAAAAGGAAAAATAAGTAACCACACCTATGCTGAGCTTCAAGAGTTTCGCCTGAAAGCAGGTGATGGAATAGGAACCCGTCATAAAATACCCACATTGGAGGAGGTCCTAAACTTGTGTAAGGGCAAAATCCTCATCAACATAGACAAAGGATACAATTATTTCAAGGAGGTTTACGACCTAATGGAGAAGACAGGTACAACCAATCAAGTTATTATCAAATCAGGAAGGAAATACAGCGATGTCCGCAGAGAGAATGGCGATGTACTAGACAAAACCATCTATATGCCTATCGTAAGCATAGACAAGCCCGGGGCCGAAGAGATCTTGGATGAATGGTTGGCACAGAAGCCTGTGGCTATCGAATGCTGTTTAGGGGAGTACAACGAACAAGCCGAACGCCTGCTTGCAAAAATACGAGCCACAGACACCCAGATATGGATCAACAGCCTATGGCCTTCTCTGTGTGCAGGCCATGATGATGACAGGGCGATAGAAATGAAAGACACCGAAGGTGCATGGGGGTGGATCCTGAAACAAGGGACAACTCTTATACAATGTGAACGTCCTCAACAATTGATTCAATATCTGTCAAAGAAAAAACTTCACAAACTGAAATAATAAAAAAAAGTTTGCAAAGTAGCTATTTCTTATTGTCCGCATGATTAAAATTAGATTATTTTCGTAAATTTGTGCGCGAAAATAAAAAATAAAATATAGATATCGTAAAATGCTTACATTAAAACTTATCAACGAAGAGACCGATCGTGTAATTCGTGGCCTCGAAAAGAAACACTTTGCAGGAGCAAAAGAAGCTATTGAAAATGTAATAGCCACAGATAAAAAACGTCGCGAGACACAAGCCGCTTTGGACCAGAACTTAGCACAAGCTAAAAAGATGGCATCAGAAATAGGTGCCATGATGAAACAAGGCAAGAAAGATGAAGCAGAAGCTATAAAGACACAGGTTGCAGCCCTCAAGGAAACCAGCAAGAAACTGGAAGAAGCAAAAGCCGAAGCAGAAGCCGACTTGGTAAAGCAACTTTGCGCCATCCCCAATATACCATACGATTTGGTTCCCGAAGGCACAGGAGCTGAAGACAACCTCGTGGTAAAAAGCAGTCTTCGTGAATGCCAAGCTGGCGATACCGTAGGTAACTGGACAACCGTTCCTGAGAACACAGAAGCAAAACTGCCCCATTGGGAATTGGCAAAGAAATACAATCTGATTGATTTTGATTTAGGTGTAAAGATAACAGGTGCGGGATTCCCCGTGTATCGTGGCAAAGGTGCTCGTTTGCAGAGAGCCCTCATCAATTTCTTCCTCGATGAAGCCCGTGCTGCAGGCTACGAGGAAATCATGCCTCCAACAGTCGTAAATGCGGACAGCGGATATGGTACAGGTCAGTTGCCTGATAAGGAAGGCCAGATGTACCATTGCAATTTGGATGACCTATACCTGATTCCTACGGCTGAGGTTCCCGTAACAAACATCTATCGCGATGTTATTTTAGATGAAAAAGACCTGCCCATCAAGAACTGTGCATATACTCAATGTTTTCGTCGTGAGGCCGGCTCATATGGAAAGGACGTTCGTGGATTGAACCGTCTGCATGAGTTCTCAAAGATAGAAATCGTCCGCATCGACACCCCCGAACACAGTGATGCCAGTCACAAAGAGATGTTGGCCCATGTTGAGAATCTGTTGAAAAAGCTGGAGCTCCCCTACCGTATCCTGAGACTTTGTGGTGGTGACATGAGTTTCACAAGCAGCATCTGTTACGATTTTGAAGTATATTCCGAAGCACAGAAACGTTGGTTGGAAGTAAGTTCTGTCAGCAACTTCGACACTTATCAGGCAAATCGCCTGAAATGTCGTATTCGTCGTTCGGCCGACAAAAAGACCGAGATTGCCCATACCCTGAACGGTTCTGCCCTGGCCTTACCTCGCATTGTGGCAGCCATTCTCGAGAACAACCAGACAGAAAAGGGCATTAAAGTACCAGCCGCCCTTGTATCATACATGGGTTGCGAATATATCGACTAGAATAACATTATAAAATTGAAAAAATCATGAACAAGATAATAAGCAAAAAGCAATTCAGCGAGAAAGTCTTTCAATTTGAAGTGGAAGCCCCAAGAATTGCAAAAGCCCGTAAAGCTGGACATTTTGTCATCATAAGAGTTGGAGAAAAAGGCGAACGAGTTCCACTGACTATTGCAGGAAGCGATGTACAAAAAGGAACGATAACCTTAGTCGTACAAAAAGTGGGAACTAGCACTACCCGACTCTGCTCACTGAAAGAAGGAGATTACATCACGGATGTGGTTGGACCTTTGGGAAAAGCAACCCATATCGAGAATTTCGGCACGGTAGTATGTGCAGGAGGTGGTGTCGGTGTAGCCCCGATGCTTCCTATCATTCAAGCCTTGAAAGAAGCTGGCAACAGGGTCATCTCTGTATTGGCCGGACGTTCCAAGGACCTTATCATTCTGGAAGATGAAGTTCGCAAGAGCAGCGATGAAGTCATCATCATGACCGATGACGGTTCCTATGGCAAGAAAGGCGTTGTAACGGTAGGTATCGAAGAAGTCATTCAACGTGAAAAGGTAAATAAAGTATTTGCCATTGGACCTGCCATCATGATGAAATTCTGCTGTCTGCTGACGAAGAAATACGAAATTCCTACCGATGTATCCCTAAACACCATTATGGTAGATGGAACGGGGATGTGTGGTGCCTGCCGTATAACTGTTGGTGGAAAAACACGTTTTGTGTGTGTTGATGGCCCCGAGTTCGATGGACACCAAGTTGATTTCGATGAAATGCTTCGTAGAAGTGGCGCATTCAAAGCCGAAGAGGTTGAAGCATTTAACCAATACACTTCAGGAACGAGTTGTGAATGTGCCATCTCCAACCAAACTACGGAAAAGAAGTCCTATGACGCAGCCCAGATGGACACAACTACCCCCGTTAGCGTACTGATAGACCGTAACGCACCTTACCGCGATGATTTGCGCAAAAGCATGAAAGCAAAGGAACGTACAGCCATCGAAAGGGTGAAGATGCCGGAACTGGATCCTGTCTATAGAGCCACGACCCGTACCGAGGAAGTAAATCAAGGATTGAGCCTTGAACAGGCAATGACCGAAGCAAAACGTTGTCTGGATTGTCCGAACCCCACTTGTATGCAAGGATGTCCTGTCAACATCAATATTCCATCTTTCATCAAGAACATTGAAAGAGGTGAAATCCTCAATGCCGCCCGTATTCTGAAGAGCACCTCTGCTCTACCTGCTGTCTGTGGGCGTGTCTGTCCTCAGGAGAAACAATGCGAAAGCCAGTGTATCCACCTAAAGATGAAAGAACCTGCAGTAGCCATTGGCTATCTGGAGCGTTTTGCTGCAGACTTCGAACGTGAGAGCGGAAAAATGGCCTTACCGGAAGTTGCAGAGAAAAACGGCAAAAAAATTGCAGTTGTCGGTTCAGGTCCTTCCGGATTAAGCTTTGCTGGAGACATGGCAAAACTTGGATATGACGTAACAGTATTTGAGGCCCTACATGAAGTAGGTGGTGTGCTGAAATACGGTATTCCCGAATTCCGCTTGCCAAATAAAATCGTGGATGTAGAAATCGAGAATCTGGAAAAGATTGGTGTCACGTTCGTTAAAGACTGCATTATTGGCAAGACTGTCAGCATCAGCGAATTGGAAACCGAAGGATTTCAGGGAATTTTCGTCGGCTCAGGTGCTGGTTTGCCCAACTTCATGTGTATTCCAGGCGAGAACAGCAATGGCATCATGTCCAGCAACGAATACTTGACTCGTGTTAACCTGATGGACGCCAGCAACAAAGAAAGCGACACCCCCATCCATTTAGGAAAGAACGTGATGGTTGTCGGTGGTGGCAACACAGCCATGGATAGTTGTCGTACAGCCAAACGATTAGGGGCCGACCGTGTATTTATAGCCTATCGTAGAAGTGAGCAGGAAATGCCTGCACGTCTGGAAGAAGTCAAGCACGCCAAGGAAGAAGGCATCGAATTCCTTACGCTTCACAATCCCATTGAATATCATGCCGATGAAAAGGGAAATGTGACCGAAGTCGTCCTACAGAAGATGGAACTTGGCGAGCCGGATGCAAGCGGTCGTAGATCACCTCAGCCCATTCCTGGAGCAACAGAAACCATTGCCATCGACCAAGCTATTGTAGCCGTTGGTGTCAGCCCCAACCCCATTGTTCCCAATTCCATCAAGGGATTGGAATTAGGCCGTAAGAATACTATTATGGTAAACGAGGGTATGCAGACAAATATTCCCACCATCTTTGCAGGTGGCGACATCGTACGAGGTGGAGCTACTGTCATTTTGGCCATGGGAGACGGAAGACGAGCAGCCAAGGCTATGGATGAATATCTTCAGGGAAAGAAATGAATGGTTTCTATACAATCCTGCTACTAATCATCAGCAATGTCTTCATGACGTTGGCATGGTATGGCCATCTCAAGTTGCAGCAAAGTGGAATCAGCAACAACTGGCCTCTTATCGGCGTCATTGTATTTTCGTGGAGTATAGCATTCGTTGAATATAGTTTTATGGTACCCGCCAATAGATTAGGTTTTCAAGGTAATGGAGGCCCCTTCAATTTAATGCAGCTCAAAGTCATACAAGAAGTCATTTCGCTTGTCGTATTCACAGTCGTTGCCAATATGTTATTCCAAGGTCAACAATTACATTGGAACCATCTGGCAGCTTTTGTATGTTTGATATTGGCCGTATATTTTATATTCAAATGAAAAAGATTCTACTTTTCACCTTGTTCGCCTCTTTCGTTTCAATAAGCGAAATAGATGCTCAAAAGAAAAAGGCTGTAGAGCCGGAGATAACCATCACGCCACAGGAGGCCATCGACAATTATGACTTCGCTACGGCACAGGAAATACTGGATGATGAAATTACCCGACTGACAAAGAAAAGGAAGCCGACAGAAGATCTCGAAGTTCTATTGGAGCTGGCTGAAAAGCGGGAGGCCATTATGCAAGCAACGGAAAAGGTTGTCTTTATAGATAGCCTTATTGTGTCAAAAAAAGATTTGTTGGGCAACATCAAAATAAGCAGCGAATGTGGTTCTATCCTATCCTACTCCGACTACTTCAAAAAGAAAGACAATACTGGGTGTACCGTTTTCAAAAGTCAATTGGGCAACCAAGTCTTCTTTGCACACCCAACAAAGAACAACACAATAAAGTTGTATTCCAGTACGTTGATTGGAAATAAATGGACAGAGGCTGAACCCTTGCGTGGATTGGACGAGACAGATAGTTTGCAGAACTACCCATTCATGCTGACTGATGGTGCCACCTTGTATTTTGCAGCCGACAATCCAGAAGGTTTAGGAGGATATGACATCTATATGACACGATATGATGCAGATGAGAAAACGTTTCTGACACCCGAGAATATGGGAATGCCGTTCAATTCTCCTGCCAACGACTATCTATATGCAATTGACGAGTATAACAATTTAGGATGGTTCGTTACCGATAGAAATCAAGAAGAAGGCAATGTTTGCATCTACACCTTTATCCCCAACACAAAACGTAGCATCTACAACGAAGAAGAAATCGGAACAGAAAAATTGGCACGCTTTGCTCGTATTACTAGCATCCGTGAAACATGGACAGATGCAGAAACCGTAAAACA
Organism: Bacteroidaceae bacterium; assembly: GCA_045617645.1. Lineage (GTDB taxonomy): Bacteria > Bacteroidota > Bacteroidia > Bacteroidales > Bacteroidaceae > Physcousia. The sequence goes on from JAZLIY010000115.1 coordinate 18,095, forward strand.
AGCATTGGCACGACTGGAACAAACACGAAAGGGAAATGCCAGCGAGCAAAAAGCACCAGAGTTCTTCTTTGTCCTCAACGATCAAAAGACCTGTACGCACCTGACTGATTTCAAAGTAAAGGAAGCCCAACAACAAGTACAATCATGGGCCGTAAACCAAAAGAATTTAGAAAAAAGTGAAGCAGAACTAACACAACTTAGAAATCAATATGCTAGTGCATCAGCAGCACAGAAAGAGCAATATGCTCCACAAATACGATTGTTGGAAAACAAGGTCGAGGAACTTTTCTCTATTATGAAAACACAAGAAAAGACAATCCGCAAGTTGGAATTGGGACAATAGTTCTTTTCATGCATTAACCCTGATGGAAAAATAGAATGAGCGAAACCATTGCAGCTATTGCAACTCCAACTGGAGGTGCCATAGGTATTATTCGCATAAGTGGAGAGAGGGCTTTTGACATAGTCGGAAAAATATTTACCACAAGTTCAGACAAGGCATTAGCAACAGCTAAAGGAAACACATTACATTACGGCCGTATCGTATCCATTAACGAGTTAGGATCAACTGAAGACATTGATGATGTTTTGGTATCCGTCTTCCATGCTCCACACAGCTATACAGGCGAGGATTCACTTGAAATATCTTGCCATGGAAGTGCCTATGTTATGCAACGTATCATGGAATTACTCCTTCAGTATGGTGCCAGACAAGCAAGACCGGGAGAATTCACACAAAGAGCGTTTCTCAACGGCAAGATGGACTTATCTCAAGCAGAAGCCGTTGCTGACCTAATAGCATCACATTCTGCAGCATCACAACGACTTGCCATCAAGCAGTTACGTGGAGGATTCAGCAACGAACTTTCACGACTTAGGGAACAGCTAATACATCTAACTTCTCTATTGGAGCTCGAACTGGACTTTTCCGAGGAAGAAGTAGAATTTGCCGACCGTACAGAACTTCTAGGCTTGTCCAAAACAATTCATTCTCACGTTACTCGTCTGGCAGACTCCTTCCGTGCGGGCAAAGCTATAAAAAACGGAATACCAGTAGCCATCATCGGAGCACCTAATGTTGGAAAAAGCACCTTGCTCAACCTTATCCTGAATGACGAGAAGGCCATTGTAAGCCATATAAAAGGAACCACAAGAGACTTGATAGAAGACACCATACAAATCCACGGTCTCACATTCCGGTTCATAGACACAGCCGGCATTCGAAACACCAGAAATCAAATAGAAAAGATCGGCATAGAACGAAGTTTACAGGCAGTAGAAAAAGCCCAGGTTATCATTCTATTAAGTGACCCCGACACACCATTCCCGATATTAGATAGGCTGGATGGGAAAGACGTTATTCGAGTTTTGAATAAATGTGACAAATTAGAAAGCGGAATAACATCTTCGATAATCAAGGAAAAACCGGGAATTATACAAATTTCAGCTCTCACAGGACAAGGTGTTTCCCTTCTTATAGAACAGTTATTACAAAAAAGCACTATTCCGCAAATATCCGAGAATGAGACAATCGTTACGAATCTGCGGCATTATGAAGCTCTGAAAAAGTCTCAAAATTCCATACAGATGGTCATTGAAGGTCTCGAAGCCGGAATACCAAACGACCTGATTGCGCAAGACCTTCGCGAATGTCTCCATCATTTATCGGAAATCACAGGAGGCGAAATCACCTCAGACGAAGTACTTCATGCCATTTTCCGCAATTTCTGCATCGGAAAATAACAACTCAAAGACATACCATCAGAGGCAATAGTGTGAGAGTTATTTCCTTGTCTCGGCCTTAATGTTAGATGTTAGCCTATGCACACTGGCTTATATCAGAAATTTATCAATAAGGTTTCGATAGCATGATGCCCTATCGGTAGATTTATAATATTTCCTGAGCAAGGTAATTGTTCGCCTTCATCTTCAATGACATTACATTTCACAATTGATTTTGCCTCAAAGGGGAGTGTTATAGTTACATCCTTATCTTTACCCTCCATTTCCACAAGACGGAGGATGATGCCATCTTTGTTATCCGCCTTTTTCAGGGCTGTTACCCTTACCAATGGATCGGATACCGTAACATAGCTCTTTAAGGAGGGAAGAATGCCTCCTTTTTCCTTCTTGAAAGAAACTTGCAGGGGATGGTTCTCCTCAACTGCTTTTGCATATCCAGCTTTCCAGTCGGCTTCGTGTGTGAAAATGGAAAAGTGGAAGTCGTGTGTTCCTGTCTGATGGAACCAGTTGCCAAGTCCATGACAACTCTTGTGGGAGGAAAGAAGGATGCCCTGCAATACGGGATAGTCAGTTACCTCGATGGTAGGATCTTTCCAGTCGCCAACGGCAACACAAGAAGACATGGTTACTCCGAACCCATTTCCGTTTGCCGAGATGAAATCCAGGATTTCGCGTGGATGAGAATCCTCGGGATGATGAACGTAAGAACCTTGTGAACTCCATCCTCCAGGAATGCGCTTCAGTTCATCCTTCCCAACATGAGATACAGCCATAGGAACCTCGTAGCAGACATCACTTTGAGAAAGGCGCATGTTCAGCGGGAATAGAATACGATACTGACGGTTATGTGCTCCGTTAAAATTCTCGATGCAAACATCAAAATCGATTTTCTTCATTGTGTGATAAACCGTAATCCGTTGTATTATATTGGCATTGGGCGTGTTTCTCGAATTCTGGAAAGTAATGGAAAGAGGGCCAACATCAGTTATTTTCCAATTTGTCTGATAGCGGCTCAAGGTCTGAATGTTACCCATATTGAGGATAAGATCTGTAATCCGTGTAAACTCACCAGCTCCATTTCCATTATATTCAGCTTCCAACACATCGCCAAAGACAAGTTCTTCTTTCTCCAATATATTACGTTTCAATTCCTTGTCATATAGGCGGACGATACCGCCATTACCGAATACGATGTCATAATATTTGTTGGAGTAGTAGTTGTTGCCATATTTCACGTCATCGGAAGGAACTAGGGAAACAGGTTTCTTTGTTGTAGATATGGAATATCTGGCATATCCCATGGAGGGAACCGTTGCCAGGAAACGGACGATAGAAGAATCGGCCTTATTTGTTACTTGTACAGGCACAGAAGCCCCAGTAGCATCTTTTACGACATACTGTCCAGGCGGTAAAGTTAACTCTGCCATAGATGTTCTCTCCCATGTGAGGTCGTTGAACAGTATCACATCCCCCTTTTTTCCTTCTACTTGGGATGCAATATTCTGTATAGCATCATGAAGTACAGACTCTCCTATCTTGCGCCCGAGCTCCAAAGAATCGGCAAAAATAGAATCCGTCGTCTCACCCTTGTTCCCACCAAGTCCATGGTCTGGATATAATGCAGCCATCCATCCACGATCAAGAATCGTACGGGGATATTCCTTTCCGGAAAGATAATTGATGGATGCAAAGAATTCAGCAGCAGGCAAAAGTACAGCGGCCTTTCGCTTGTCGAGTGTCTGTTCGTAATGGGCAGGCCCATGGATGTAGAGCCAAAGGTTCGGACGCTCACCATTTATCTGCTCTCGATTGGAATCCGGCGTGTCAATAGCAGAGAGATAGGCGTCTGTTGTCGAGTAGCGTAAGGAAGGGAGAGGTACTTCCGACTTCGCTGCTATATCGTTCCATTGTTCAATTAGCTCGGTGTATGAGTCCGGTTTCGAGGCATCACTACTCATCAGCACAGCATAATGTGGAGGCAGATTATGTTCTGCATAGTAATCGTTCCACATCAGCACGCGGTCGTGTACACGCGAAAATGCCTGAAGCACTCCGCTATCGAAGAAGTGCCATACGAACTTCTCCCATCCATAATGTCCAAGGCTGTAAGTGAGTATCTTCGTACCGTCTGGGCTTGCCCAGTCGTACAGACCTTCATCCTGACGAGAGATGAACAGATTTCGTATCCCACTCTTGGCCAGAATCTGGGGCATCTGCATAGCTCGTCCAGGAACGTCCATGTTTGATGCAGTAAAATCATCACAACCAGGCAGATTTTCCCGAATCCACTTCCTGCCGAAGTAAGTTTGACGAACTAACTGCTCGCCATAGGACAATCCTTCATAAGGCTGATTGTAAGTGGCTCCCCATAGGAAACGTCCTTCCTTGTAACGTTGGATAAGTTCGTCTTTACGCTCTGGATGCACCTCCAGGAACTCCATGAGATTAAGTGTTTGTTCCATCTCAAAGGTGAAGTTGGGATCCTCCTTCATCATATCGAGCGCCGGAAGGATGATATCGTTGATGCGCTCTGTCCGACAATATTCCGGTGTATTCATCCATGCAATATCCTGATGGGTTGCTTGGAGAAGATGGATAGTGCCCTTTTGAAAGCGCCCCCAATCTTCATCTATGGGAGACGCGACGCTGAGAGAACAAACAGACTTTCCGGAACGCTGAACGGCCAGGATGTGCTGCCCGCCTACCATGGGAAGCCATGCCTGCAATACACAGGGGCTCTTCGTAGGAATATAAGCCATCTTCTCGCCATCAACCGTGAGTATGTCTTTTTTAGCCAGCGGGCAGGACAACACAATATTGAAGAGAGCCATTAACCGACCATCTTTTTGTTCGTAGGTAAGAGGTGATTCAACAACAGCCGTTACAATAGACAACGGTGAACTATCTGTTTTTGAGTTCGTCAAAAAGGCAAATTCGGACATTTGTATGATGTCGCCTTCATTCGGTGCAGACACCTCAATTTTAAAATAGCTGTACGTCTTTTTTAGCTTTGTGGATAGGGCAAAACTAATTGTTGCATGGTCGGAAGCAGGAAGGCTATTTGACTCTCCAGACACCTTCTCATCAACAAGCATCCAGCCTTCAGCATCGCGGGTCGCATCTTCTTCATGTTGGAAATTGGCAGCATAAATTTGCCAGAATTTCCAGTTGCGATTACCATATACAGAAGCGTCATCGCCAGTTTCCAGAATGTAGCCAGTAGGCTTGATTTGCTCAGAAGACTTGAAAATGACCCACCAACCGTCCTGGCAATCTCTGTGGGTGTTTTTTGAGCACCATTTGGTTTCACTAACGCCATCAATCAGAGACTCACACCCATGTGGTCCATCAAAACCGCCGGAACCACCGAGAGGATAATAACGGACTTGTGCTTCCGTGTGAAGGCTTGCACATAGTAAAATCGCAAAAAGGCTAAATCTTTGAAATGTCCTCATAACTATGGGATATTATAGTGTTTGCATTATCAGTTTGTTCACCATTTCGACTTCTTCCTCGTTAAAAGAAGCATATCGAACATCATTCAGATGTATTCCGTCTTTTTCTGCTCTTTTAGACATTATTTTGTGCGTATAACCGATTAAGTTGATACAAAGTTGATAATTAAATTTCACTTTTTTGCGCATTTTGGGTAAATTTATGCAATATTTTAAATAAATGTATTAAGAAAGCAAAAATAACACACAATTGATAGATAGCAAAATTAAATATACCCTTGAACTTTGTACATGAGCGTCCATAGCCCAGTCCTTTTTTCAGTCATTACTTAAGACCGGCGTTGGTCATAAGTTATGCTTCGTACAAGATGTCCATAACAGATAAAATCTAACATTAAATAAATATTTTTTTATATAGCAACTCTGTCTTCTTCACCTCTTGGAAACCAGCCTTTTTTGTTACCTCGGGATGAAAAAAATTTTTCCTGCCCTGAAAATAAAATTTTCCACCCCTATGTTTTCTCCTAACACATAACATCTAACAATAAGGACAGGACACCGAGCAGTTACTCCATAATAAAAATGTATTCTTTATGAAAGCCTTCTGAAAAGTAAAAATTCTGTCACCAAAAGATCTTTGACATTTTGAAATCTTGAGAATAATGCGTATCTTTGTGCCATCAGAATGCTAAAGCAGACTCATCATACAATAAAATCAATCATGGGAAAAAGAATTGAATATATCGACCATCTGAAGTTCTTCGCAATATTCTGCGTCCTTCTTGGTCATTCAACCGAACAGATTTCAGCCGATCTCTTTTGGGATCATCCGGTATGGACTTTCATCTATTCTTACCACATGCCGCTCTTTATCTTCATAAGTGGAATCTTCTTCCGGTCTTCGTTGAAGAAGAACTACTTACAGCTCCTCAAGGACCGCTTTATACAGCTGATAATTCCCTCCATCACAGCATTTCTCATCGTAATGGTTATACTCAAAGTCCTCCAAGTGGAAAGCCTAGCAGACCTCGGTGAATGTTCCTTCAATGGTTTCCTCAATTCTGTATGGTTCCTCAAATGCCTATTTCTCTGTATTATGGTGATGTGGCCTTTGTGCAAGTTGTTCTCCAACGATTTGTGTGCAGCAGGTGTGGCTCTTCTCCTATCGCTCTTCCTGCCTTATGCCGATGTGGTATGCTTCAACTTCATGTTGCCTATGTTTGCATTGGGCATGGTGTGCGGCAACCACATAGAGACACTTGAAAAACATTGGAAGGCGATGACAATACTGTCTTGCATTGCATTTGTGGCGCTGTTGCCTTTTTGGAGTGGACGTATGACGGTCTATATGGTGCCCACACGAGTGATAGACCTGCAGAATGGAGGCATTGACCTGAACAATCTGGGCTTGAGCATTTACCGACTCTGCATCGGTATAGCCGGAACGCTTACATTCTTTTCACTCTCCAAATACGTTAGCGCTTGGATAAGAACTACAAGATGGAGTGCGCTCCTGTCAAAGATTGGAGCGTCAACCCTGGGCATATACGTGATTCAGACATTCACGCTCGAAATTTTCCTGAACTGCCAGCATATCTATGTGCCGGTATCGAAGTCATTTGTCGTGATTCCGCTGATAGCAATAGCCGAACTCATTCTGTGCTATGGCCTTACATGTCTGTTCGACCGTAACAAAGTGACCCGTCTGCTCATACTTGGCAAAAGATGACAATGATTGCCGACATCCAGAAAGATAGAGGAATAACGTATAATCTAAAAAAATATGAAAAAAACAGCTCTTTTCTTTGCAATGGCCCTTCTCATTGCGGCTTGCAATGCTCCGACACCCACAGAGCACGAGGGACGTGCATTCGGACTTCATTTCGACTTCCATGCTGGTCCCACGGACACACTCATCGGCTCCACCCTCTCGGAAGCCGACATCCACGAGATTTGTGAACTATTCCATCCCGACTTCATCCAAGTGGATTCCAAGGGACATCCAGGGTGGACATCGTACCCTTCCCAACTGGGCAATGCTGTCCCCAATATCCAAGGCAATCCCTTGACCGTATGGCGCAAAGTAACCAAGGAAGAGGGTGTGGAACTGTATGTCCATTATTCGGGCGTCTATGACAACAAATGGTGTCTAGCGCATCCCGAGGACGCTGTCTTGCAATCCGACGGCAACAGGAATCAGAACCAAACCCGACCAAATGGCTCGTATGTGGATAAACTGTTGATTCCGCAGCTCAAGGAGATTGCATCGTTCGGCGTTGACGGAGTCTGGATAGACGGAGACTGCTGGTCGGCCAATTTGGACTACGACTCTATTACCATAGCAGACTTCGAGAAAGAAACCGGCATCGACCTGGGCGGTAAGGCTCCTGTTTCACCCGATGACCCCAACATGGCCGCCTATGCCGACTATATCCGTGAGCTCTTCTGTCGTTACGTGCGTCACTATGTAGATGCCGTACACGAAGAATATCCCGATTTCAAGATAGCCTCCAACTGGACGTTCACCGAGCACATGCCCATTCCCGTATGTGCCGATGTACAGTTCATCTCGGGTGACCTACCCTGGAAAGACTGCGTATATTGGGGCCGGTATTCCGCACGTTCAGCAGCCATGCAGAATGTGCCATGGGACATGATGGCATGGGCTTTCCGTGCATTCCCAGGCCAGCCTTGGGTGTTCAAGACTCCCGTACAGCTGATGCAGGAAGGTGCTGATGTCATCTCATTGGGCGGCGGATTCCAGATCTACGTGCCACAACTCCGTGATGGTTCGCCACGCATGGACGAACTGCGCAAACTGGCTCCTGTGGCCGATTTCATCAATGAACGTACGCCCTGGACCTTCGGAGGACATCCCAGACCACAGGTGGCATTGCTGATGTCAACGGATCAGCGACTGGCACAACAAAACTCAGTACTGAACGGAGGAGGTCCTGTGTGGGGACGTGCCGGTCACGAGCTCATCATGCCTGTGTTGTCTAAGCTGACAGATGAAGGCCATTCGGTTACCCTTGTCTCTGAGGCGGATTTCAATCATCTGCAGGACTATCCCGTAGTGGTTGTACCATCCCTGTTCAAACCGCTTGAGGAATCGACCCAGAAAAGCCTGAAGGAATATGAGGCCGCTGGCGGTAAGGTGTTGATGGCTGACGAACTTGGCGACGGATTGGTAGAGGCTGTTGATGGTGCTTATGAACCGGAAATTCGTCTTGTAGAAGCTAAGGGCATCCTTGAAATCATCGATTTTGAGAAGGACGGTATCAGAATGGCACAGCTCATCAACGGCAACGGCAAACACCACGACGATAGTGTGATGACCGAAGACTCCATCGCTCCCGTCAAGGACATTGTCCTGTCGCTGAATGTATCCGAAAAGCCACGCGCCCTCTATCTAGAGCCTGAAGGCAAAAAGATTCCGTTCACATGGGAGAATGAACGAGCTATCGTGAAGATTCCCGAGCTGGACATTCATTCGACACTCGTCATCCAATAACATTTTCATTTGGAAAAACAAACAAAAGAAAAGCGGGGCATTTACCTCGCTTTCTTTATTTTGGTGGACGCTCTTCCCTTTATTCAGATAGATGTCGACCATTTGCCGGATGATGTGACTGCGATTGGTTACTGCTTTCTCCTAACATATAACATATAACATCTAACATTAACCCAAGTTTGATACCCTAAATTTATTTTTCAACAATTTTCAGGGGGTGTTGTAGGCATAACTATCTGTTTTACAGCAAGTACATCCTTCAAAAGCGAATTGTAGTACACAGGAGTTTCGCAGAAAAGTCGTATCT
>JAZLIY010000116.1:0-11737 GCA_045617645.1 Bacteroidaceae bacterium
TGCCTCTTTCTGCGGAACGGTGCTCCAGGTGGCTACGGCATAGTCCGCCCCCTCGCTGTAGATGGCACCCGGAATGGGCGAACGGCGGAAGGAATAGGTCCACCAGCCATTGTCACCGTCCCTGGCTCCCTTCGGATCTAATCCTGTGCCCCAGTTGTTGCCGTTGTAGGAAATCGAAGGCATCATCCACCACTCCGCCTTCTTCGGGACTATCACATCGGCATGGATGGAAGCGTCTGCTATGTCCTTTACGGCACGGAACGTCCACATAATGCGGTACATACCCGTATCACCCTCCCCCTTCACGGTGAAACAGGAAGAGATTCCCTCCGAGCATTCTGCCATCACGGTCAGTACCGTATCTCCTTTCTCGTCACATAGCACATTTCTGCTCCAGCGGAAAGGACCTTGCTCACAGGCAGTCATAAACAAGATTGGGAAAAAAAGAAGTAGCTTTCTCATAAACATATAAACATCTAAATATATAATATGACGTGCAAAGATACGATTTAGTGAATACAAAGACAAAGAAATGCCGTTTTTTTTGCCGTTGCCGAGCGAAACTATCATCGACGCTGTCGAAGATACAAAAAACGCTCATGGCTGAATATAGGAAAATGAAACATTATTTTCCTCGCGATGGAACAATTGCTACATCTCGACAAATCAAAAAAAACATTTTCATCCCTATTTCCCTAATTAGACATTATATACTCCGAAAATATCGAGCTGTTCTTTTCGGAAATAAACAAGAATGTTGTACCTTTGTTGCCGTTTGAACAAAACAGGGGCTATACGCCCAAATAAAACGAATGAAAATTCTCTTGATAAAACGCGCTGCACGCTTCTCGCCTAATATGCAAGACAAGGATGCAGCCATCCTATTAGCTGTGGCTCAACAGTTAGAAAAGACGGGGTGCGATACAGAGGTCTGTTCCGAGGACGAGCTGCCAAACAGCCTGGAGGGATGGAACGTCATTGCCCACATGGCACGAAGCGAAGAAACACTGCACAGCCTCCGTAGGGCCGAAGAAAGGGGAGTTTCCATCATAAACAGTGCCCGCTCCCTGATGCGAATGAGCCGGAGAGTTTTGCTGGCAACAAGCCAAGAGAATGGGATTTTAGTACCACCTTTTGCCATAAATGGAAGAGATTCCCTGATGTTTCCTTTTTGGTGGAAACGAGATGACAGGGTTTCCCAGGAATCCGGAGATGTCAAACTGATCCACGACGAAAAGGAATGGGAAGAAGCCATGTCCTTGGGCGTGAAAGAATACGTCGCAGAACAGCACATGGAGGGGGACCTGATAAAATTCTATAGTGTGAGGAATACGAAATTCTTTCACTGGCTCTACCCCACTTTCAGCAAGTTCGGAAAGGAGTGTGCCAACGGAAAAGCATACGGGCTCAATTTCGACAAGAAAGAGTTGAAGGCTCAGGCAGACAAGCTGGCAAACGCCATGGGAATAGATGTGTTCGGCGGGGATGCCGTAATAGGGAAAGACGGAAAAGCATACATCATAGATTTTAATGACTGGCCAAGTTTCTCTTCTTGCAGAGAGGAGGCTGCTGAGGCTATTGCACAGACAATATTACACAAAACAAATGGACAAGAATAAACTTCAATCCACATTCAAGTCACAGGACACCGAGGAATGGCTCGACATTCATTGGACAAGACCAATAGGTCTGATGTGGGCAAACTTCTTCAACTATTTCGATGTTCACCCAAACACCATTACTGTAATCAGTATTTTCCTGGGGGCTGCTGCAGGCATTCTGATGTACTGGAACGATCCGCTACACGCAATTCTTGCCATACTGTTGCTGATGTGGGCAAATTTCTACGACAGCGCAGACGGACAACTGGCCCGTATGACGGGAAAGAAGACGCATCTGGGACGTATTCTGGACGGGGCAGCAGGTGACATCTGGTTCGTATGTATCTATACCGCCCTCGTCTGGCGCATGACACCACAATACGGGATCTGGATCTGGCTGATAGGGGCATTCTCGGGTTTCTACTGCCATGTGCATCAGGCTCAACTGGCTGACTACTACCGCAACGTTCACCTTTTCTTTTTGAAAGGGGAAAAGGGAAGCGAGATGGATAGCAACAAAAAGGCTGTTGAAGAGTACAACCGGCTGAGCTGGAAGACCGATTTCATAAGTAAGTTCTTCCAATGGTTTTACAAGGACTACACACGCAACCAGGAGCGCATGACCCCTCAGTTCCAGCTCTTGCTGAACGACATCAAGGATAAATTTGGGAACGAAGGGATTCCACAGGCACTGAGAGACGATTTCCGGAAAGGCAGTTTACCTCTGATGAAATGGACCAACATCCTGCAGTTCAACACACGCACTATCTTTCTTTATATCCTACTACTTATCAGCGCATTCTCGGGTTACGACTGCGCATGGGGTTACTTCGCATTCGAGTTGACGGTGATGAACCTGATTTGGTGGCACATGAACCGTTCGCACGAAAAACTGAGCAAAGACATAAGAGCACGACTGAATGAATACTAAGGAGATTAAGGGGGTCATCTTCGACTACGGAGGTACGCTGGACACGAATGCCAGACACTGGGCTCACGTTATCTGGGAAGGCTATATGGCTGCTGAAATACCTGTGAGCAACGAACAGTTCCGAGAGGCCTACGTCTATGCCGAACGGGCACTGGCCAAAGCACCGATCGTACTGGCAACAGACAACTTCGCCACCCTGATGCAGAAAAAGTTGGAAGTGGAGACACAACATCTGGTGGAAATGGGGGCATGGCAACCGAAGAGCGTACAGGAGAGGAGAGACAAGAGCGACAAGGCGGCCAGATACTGTGATGAATATGCACGCAGGAACGTGAAAGAGAGCAAGACTACGCTTGAATGGCTTGCAGGAAAATACCCTATGGTACTTGTAAGCAACTTCTACGGGAATATCGGCACCATCTTGGAGGATTATGGCTTGAAAGAATTCTTTCCCACAGTCATTGAATCGGCTGTCGTGGGAGTGAGGAAGCCGGATCCTGCCATCTACCAGATGGGAGTAGATGCCTTGGGATTGGATGCCGAAAACGTGCTGGTCGTAGGAGATTCCTACGAAAAGGACATCGTGCCGGCCAAGAAGATCGGATGCAAAGGAGTCTGGATGAAAGGAGAAGGATGGGATAGCGTAACTGTTTACGATGAACAGTTACCCGATGCCATCATCACGGAACTGCAATCCCTGAAAACATTCTTATGAAGCATTCCTCACTAACGAACCGGAAATATGCAGTGCCTTTTGTTCTTATTACGGCTCTGTTCTTCCTGTGGGGATTCGCACGTTCTATTCTGGTGGTGCTGAACAAGCACTTCCAAGACAGTCAAAGCCTTACCATCACACAAAGTTCCCTGATTCAGGTAAGCTGCTACCTGGCCTATTTTGTCATGGCCCTGCCGGCGGGAATATACATCAGCCGGCTGGGATACAGAAGAGGGGTAGTGACGGGACTTTTGATTTTTGCGTTAGGAGCATTCCTGTTCATTCCGGGAACGCACATGGATATGTTCGGGTTGTGCCTGGGAGCATTGTTCATCCTGTCCTGCGGATTAGCCTTTCTGGAAACAGCAGCCAACCCCTACTCTACTTTATTAGGGCCAAAGGAAACGGCTACGAGCCGACTGAACCTGTCGCAATCCATCAACGGTCTGGGAGGTTGTCTGGGACCGTTCATCATGGGTGGCTACCTCTTTAGTCAAATGGATGCCGACCCATCTATCCCCTATGCCGTCATGGGTGTATTGGTCATCCTCTTTGCCGGTATTTTCGGGCATGTCAGACTTCCCGAAATCCAAGCGGAACAGTGCGAGGAGAAACTTCCTCCAAACCCCATACAGGAGCTGTTGCACAACAGGATGTTCGTCTTCGGGCTATGTGCCTTGCTTGCCTATGAGGTAAGCGAAATATGCATCAACAGCTATTTCGTAAACTACGTGACGGACATGGGATGGATGGAGGCAGACGAAGCCAGTTATCTGCTTGGATTGAGTTTGTTCGCCTTTATGGTTGGACGTTTTTTTGGCAGTTGGATTATGCGATATGTGAATGCAGCCAAGTTGCTGTGCCTTTTCGCAAGTGGAAGCATCCTGTGCATGGGAATGCTGTTGATGTGTACTGCCTTCCCCTCCGAGACAGGCACCATGCCTATCTGTTTCCTGATGCTGAACTTTCTGTTCGAGAGTATTATGTTCCCGACCATCTTCTCACTGGCATTGGGAGAGGTGAACCACCTGACGAAAATGGCATCCTCGTTGCTGATGATGACCCCCGTAGGCGGATGCGGATTTATGGTCATGGCCATCATTGCCGATGCCATGGGAGGATCCACCTTGCCGTTCGTCATCCCGCTGGCGGGATTCGCCGTCATCTGGCTCTATGCCAGAAAGAAATCTTAGATTCTTGTTTTCGGAATACGTGCCATTACCTCTTCCTCGGTTCCATGGAAGGGGCCGGAATGTTCTAGCTTCAAGGTAGAGACAGAGGCGGCAAAACGGCCGGCTTCTACTACCGAAGCTCCCAAGGCACGCATATAGACATACCCCATGACGTATGTATCGCCACAGCCGGTGGCATCTACCACCTTCAAGGGTTCGTATGCAGGGATTTCGTGGAAAACGCCGTCGGCATAAATGATGCTCCCGTAGCTTCCCAGAGTAAGAAGAACTTCACGCACGCCCCATTCAGCCAGTCTCCTGGCCCCTTCGTGAAGGTCCTTGGTGCCGGTAAGGGTTTCCACCTCGTATTCGTTGACCTTCAGGATATCCACATAGCGAAGGGCTTCCAGCTTGTTGTGCCAGTCCACTGGATAGACGTGCTGATCGCGTACCTCACGCAGATAGCCCTGGGCATCCACCACCAGCGTACCTTTATCGGAAAGATAGCGCAACACATCGAGCGAGAAGTCATCCGCCAGCAGACTGCCAAGTACAATATAACGGGCAGAAACATCTTTCAGGCCCTCCACCGTAAAGGAGTCGGACTTTGCCAGGACCCGTTGCTTGCGGTTGTCGAGGTTTTCCCCATAGATATTCTCGAAATAGACCGTATGCCGACTCGGAAGCACCTTGGTGTCGATGCCCAGCTGGCGGATATCGTCCACAGCCTTCATATCCTGCTCTCCAAGAGAAGTAATCAGACGATAGGACAGCTGTCCGTGCAGGAGATGGCTGATTCCGTGCGTGAAATAGTAGGAAGCACCTCCGGGCATGTGAAGGTCGGTATGGGGAGTGATTATGCGGTCGTGCGTGATGTGACCGATGCAGCAGATGTCCAACATGGGGTAATGTGAGTGTTTCAGAATGTAACGCGGAACGTGCCTCGGATGCCCCATCGCTGGGTACCCTCGTACATATAGTTCATGCGATGAACATACTCGATATGAAAAATCTTGAATATATTATGGATTCCCGCCACAAGCTCTACATAGGGCTTGTTCTTGTCCATAACATGCGAATTATACTCAAATGAACCATCTTCGCGGAAAGAACCGGGGAAGTAGAACAGTTCGCTGTCGCCGTAGTGGCACTCCAGGAATGGGTTGTTCTTGTCGGTAAGCGTTCCCCACAGGCAGTTGATGCCGATGTACTCACGCCATTTCAGCCCTCGTATCAAGGGGATTCTGTTCAGAATCTTTCCGTTCAGGTCCCATGAAATCATGGCCGACGCATAACGGTCGTTCAGGAACTCCATGTTCTTGATGAGGTTGAAGGTGTAATCCTCCATGATGTAGCTGAGGTTCGCCGCCGGATAGATGAGGAACGGGTACGGCACCTTGTTCCACTGCACACCACCTTTCAGCATGCAATCTATCTTTCCCCATGAGTTGAGCCAGAAACGCTTGTACACCTCTGCTTCCGTGAAGTTGTAGTCGTACTGTCCGCCCGCAATGCCGTCAACACCCATCGTATGGCTCAGTCCCAGGATCGGGGAGTCGAAGTTCGTTGGCAGACGACGCTGCTTGGTGTTGATGTAGGTAGCTCCCGGCTGGTAATGAATGCCTACCATGGCCTCGGAGAAAGTAATCTTGTTCAGGTTCAGCGACTCGTCGTTGGTAGGATTGGGCAAGCCGTTCATCGGCTGATAGAACAGGTGTCCGGCCCCCTCGTTCCATTCTCGCCTCAGCTGTGCATTGAAGCGCAGTCCGTTCTCCCATTCGCGGTCGTAGAGCAGGTTGAAGCGTTCGAAATAGTTCATGTGCTTTACCGTAGCCCATTTCCATGCCACGAACACGTTGTCCTTGTCGGTAGGCACGAACTTGTCGCTGGGCGACATAACATCGTTCATGTACGTGAAAGTCAGATTGTTCACGGGATATTCACGGGGCAGGTAGTCCTTGGCATTGAACGAGTACGTCACCTCGCCCAGCCCCTTCCACCGCTGGTCACCGAATCCATATTTCACGTTCCCTCTGAGGAAGATATGCTTGTTGAAGTTGGCTGTGGTCAGGGCACTGGCACGCAGTCGGAACCCTTCCACGAAGTTACTGCCGATCATCGTGTTCACAGGGCCGATGTCCACCTTGCTTGGATGCCGGATGCCCGTTTCCACGAAGTTCTCTATGAAGGCCTTGCTTATCCACAGAACTTCCTTGAATCCCTTGATGTTCTGTATGCGGTTGATGAAGACATCCATCTTTCCTTCGCCTTCGGTCAGGGGAGTGGGCCGTTGCTCTTCCCAGAACTCCTCGTCCCTCATCTGGGCCGAGCTTTCGGTCTTGGTGTCGCCTTTGAACTTGAACGTCTTTTCGGGTATGGGGTTGAAGTCCCAGTTGCTGTATTTGACCGTCCGCTCCACCTGCAGTTTCTGGATCCAGGAGGCCAGTTTCAGCTGTACGAGCATCTTGTTGTTCGTCACGACCTGCTCACCCGTGGGCAGGGGTTCGAAATCCTGTATGATGTCCATCTGCTCCACGAAGTTCACGTCGCTGCGGCTGGGGATGCCTATCTCGGCACGCTTCAGCCGCCATGTGGAGTCTGCCAGCACGAAGAGCGAACCGGAGAAGCCGAAGTCCTGTGGGTTGTTGGGAGTGAAGTCCAGCTTGTAACATTTCTGCTTGTCCACGTGTACGGTGTCCACGATGAAGTAGCGGTAGAAGCCTATTGCCCCGTCGCCGATAGGACTGGTGAAGGGATATTGCAGCAGTCGCACCTGGTTGTCGTAGATGTCGATGTCCGTAAAGCAGTCTGCCAGCATCCCGTCGGCTATGTCACCCGTGTTCAGCAGTTCCGTCACTCCCTCGCTCCGTTCGCCCAGGATGATGGATTTCTCCGTATTGCCGTCCTTGCGGTAGATGATGCGTCGTACCTTCTCGTCCACCGTCAGGGGCAGGATCAGCTTACCCGTTTCGGGACAGGTCTCCACATGCTCCTTCAGGAAGGGGAAGTGCTTGAAGTGGTCGTCCTGGAAAACCTTCTCAGTGAACTCGTTCAGGGCGGTCGTCATCTTCTCGTACTTCGTATAGGATAGAAAGTCGTGCTGATGCAGGTCGGAGTGGTTCTTGGCGGCTATCACCTTGCGCATCATGTCCACGGCAGGATTGTTCTTGCGCGAGTACTTCGTCTTCTTCTTCGACACAACTTCCACCTCGGCGAGCGAAGAAGCCTTCTCCCGCATCTTCACGTTCAGTTTCTGGGGAGCCGTTATGTCGAAGACCTGGTTGTCGAATCCCATCATGGAGAATACGAGTTTTCCCTTGCGGAAGGCTATCTTGTACTTGCCGTTGAGGTCGGTCTGCACCAGGGTTGACTTGTCATCCTGATAATAGACATATACGGTAGGGAGCGTCTCGCCCGTGCCCTCCTCCGTCACGACTCCCTGCACCAGCTGTGCCGATGCGCGGAGTGCTCCCAGTATGAGGCACACATATAACAGGGCGGTTCTCTTCATCATCTCTCTTTCATTTTCACTGTCTGTCACATTCATGCAGGAACGCCTCGGCCTTTTCTATGTCGCTGGCATGGTCCACGTCCAGGATCTTGCTCAGCGGACAGGCCTTTAGGTTCAGCCGGTCCTCTATCAGTCCGCGCTGGAAGTTGCGCATCCGGCTCTGTCCCTGCTCCATGCATCGGTGCAGGGTGCTGAGTGCCGAGGAGCGCAGACAGTAGATGCCACCGCTGATGTAACGGGAGTCGAGCTGACGCTGGTCGTAGAACCCGGTGATGTTCATCTGGCTGTCCACTCCCACGTACAGGGGCTTCTCGTCGTCTATGTAATCCGTCACGGCCATCATTCCGTCGGCCTTGCTCTGGCGGAAGGCTTCTATGTAGCTGGCGAAGTCATCCTCGCGGAAGATGGTGTCCACCGTGGTCAGACAGAAATCGTCGCCCTCCAGCGAGGGGGAAAGCTCGTAGAAACTGTGCATGCTGCTGGGCGTGGATTTCACCACCAGATGGATGGGTACTCCTGCGCGACCGCTCTGCATCATCTCCCTCACGTGCTGCTCGGTCTGCGGGTGCAAGGTGTTCACGATGATGGAGATGCTCTCTGCTCCGTTGGACCGGAAGATGCGCACCAGACGGTCTATCATCGGCTCTCCGCACAGGCGCACCAGAGGCTTGGGCAACTGCACCCCTTCCTGGGCCAGTCGCGACCCTTCACCGGCTGCTATAATGGCAAATTTCATGCGTGTTCCTTTATTTCGGCTGCAAAGGTACGATTAAGTGAGCGAATTTCCAAACTTGTTTGAGAATTTCCGAGCGTGAGTATCTTCGACCGCTAGGTCAAAGGTACGAAAGAAAATGCACAATGCATAATCCATCATGCATAATTTTTGCTCCGCACGGGCGGAAATACATTCGGCCGACTGGGCAAAGTAAAAATCAGCAGAGTGCCACACTGCAAATCAAAGTCAATAGAACCTTTTTCATTTTGCTGGTGTTTATTTATTTGTTGCCTTGATAAAGTTCACCTTGTCGGGTGCGTAGAGTTTGATGGTCTTCGTTCCTTTAGTCACTTCCACAGCGGGACAGTCATCGCATTCTTTACCCATTTCTCCGAAGAGTTCCTGGTATGTGGATATTGAATAGGTTACGGCGTACAGTCCCTCGGTGCCGAGAGCCTCCACTTGATCGAAGGTTGTGGCTGCATCGATGTGCAGACAAAAGTTCAGGGCAAGATTGCCGATGTAGTTGACGGATTCGTATGAACCTAATGCTTCGGTGATGGCACTCTTGGCATTGGTCTTGGCCGTATCGAGTGTCGGGTTTGTTACGAAATTGGTGAAGCCGCCCCACGATTCTTGTCGATAGGTTTCGAGGCAGCTTTCCAGAACAGTAACCGGAATCGACTTGCTGACACCCTCGAAGGAGTATGTCCCCAGATTGCATGGTGTCAGTGCAAGGCAGTTGATGGAGGTAATGGCCGAACAACCGAAGAACGCTTTGTTGCCGATGCTGTTTAGCAGAGTGGGGAGGAGTACCGTCTTCAAGCCTTTACATGAGTTGAAGGCATCGTCATCTATTCTTGTCACCTTCATTGATATGTTGATGTCGGTAAGCCCGTTGCAGTTCTGGAAAGCGTGTTCGCCGATGGCTGTGACGCTGTATGCGGCATCGTTGTATGTCACGGATTCGGGGATGTTGATGCTGCCCGTATATTCAGCCGTGGCGTAGCCGTCAGCCTCAAGTCCGCCATAGGTAACGGTGGCTGTGTGGTTCTCGCTGTCGAGTATGTAATACAGATTGCCTATCTTGACCATTCCTCGGTCATTTCTTGTCTGTGCGATGATGACTTCGACGCCAGCTTGCGTGAGAGCCTCGACTTCTGTCTTGTCGGTGGCATCGTTAATCTTGGAGATATAGTCGGCAATGATGTCTTTCACTGCCTGCGAAGGGTTATAGCCTGCCGTGTGATATAATTCTATGATGGCAGCACCTTGTATGGTTGTCAGGGAGACGTTGTAGTTGGTAAAATCTTTCCAGCCTGTGGTGTGGATGTACGAATAGTAGCTCTCGGCTTTGTCGGGGATGATGACGTTGATGCTCTTGTCAACCTCGCTGAAGGCGTTGGCGTTGACAACGGCAGGTGCTGTGGTGGCGTTGCAGCGTATGCCGCTGAGGTTGGCGCATTTCGCCAAGGCCTTGGCGCCGATCTGTGTGAGGCTCTCCGGCATGTTGATGACGGTGATGTCGGTGCAGTGGTAGAGTGCGCCTTCGCCCAAGCTCGTGACATTGTCGGGCAGGGTATATTCGCCTGTGATGGTCTCATCGTTATATTTGTATGTTATCGCCTGACTGAAACCCGTGAAGTTGGCAAGCACGTTCTTGTTGCCCCAGTCAACGATGTTCATGGTGACGATGCCGTCGCCCAACATAATGTCGCCGCTGTTTTCGAAAGTTTTCACCGTGTTGTAAAGCGACAATGAAGAAAGGAAGCAGTCTTCAAATGCCCTCCCCTTGACGGTTTCAAGGCATTGCGGCAGTGCGATGTCTGACAAAAATTTGCATTCTTCAAACGCGCTTCCGCCTATGTATGTCACATTGGGCAGTTGGATGGATGACAAATTCGAGCATCCATAGAATGCGCTTCCGCCTATATAGGTCACATTGGATAATTTGATGCTTTTTATTGAAGATTCGAAGAAAGCGGCACCTTCGATGCGTGTCAGGTTTTGAAGGTCAATTTCTTCAATGTCAGACCATTGGAACGCCTTTTCGGAAATTGTCGTGATGCTGTTTGGAAGGTTGATGTTTTTGCAATAGCATCGTTCAAAGGCAGATTTGGGGAGTTCTGTCAAAGGAGAGTTGGTCATATTGATGGAATGACATGTGGCCTCATAGAAGGCGTCACTTTCGAAACTGGTCAGGTTTTCGAAGCGAAATATGGAGTTGCTGTTGGGATAACCTTTGAACGCATTGGTTTTCAAAGAGGTGATCTTGTATGTTGTGTTGTTCCATTCGGCAGTGTTGAATGTGTCACCGCCTGAACCAATGCCGTTATCAACTTCCACCATTTCCACTTCGTCAGGATTGATAGATGTGATGCGGAACTTGCCGTAATAGCTAATCTCAAATTCATCGCCCACATTCTGGGCATTCATTGAAAAGCAGCAGAGGGCTGCAAGGATAAGTATAAAGAACTTCTTTTTCATAACATTTACGTCTATGACTGTCATTTTGTCTGCAAAGATACGATTAAATGAGCGAAATTCCAATTTTATTGGATAAATCCGAATGTGAGTATCTTCGAGCACCAGGCTAAAGATAGTGGGACAAAATGGCTGGACATGACTTATTGTTACATATTTTGCCGTAGGGACGGGACAACAACTAAAAACAGAACACCCGGCTGGTATTGGGAAGGTTCCCTCACCAGTCGGATGCCTCTTATAAAGGAATTTCTATTGATTTCCAGTTGCCAAATTATTACCAGGCTTCCGCATCTTGGTATGCACCCTGGCTCCTATAAACGCCAACGCTATCATCGCCTTCGCTCATGCAGAGCATTTGTCTCTGGTGCACTTCCACCACCTTCATCGTGGGTGTTTTATATTCTTTCTTCATATTTATTGAATTTCTAAACGATTACTTCACTAATACCTTTTTCCCGTTCTTGATCACGACACCCTTGTGGTTGTCGTTCACGCGAATACCGTTCAGGTCATAGGCCGGGCCGTCTTTCTCCTCGTCCATAACGGGTTTCAGGATTCCTGTGGTCTCTCTGTCATCGAACTGGAAGATGAATGCCTTGGCTTTT
>JAZLIY010000117.1:0-19404 GCA_045617645.1 Bacteroidaceae bacterium
CTCACTTACGGATAAGACTCCACTGAGAGATCTCTTCGAAAAGACTAATTTCAACGATGTCAAAGAACTCGATTATCCCCTCTTTGAGGGACTATTTGATTTAATTTAACTTCGTCCCGATTTTAACGGGACACTAATGATAATATAAATATATCCCAGATAAGAAGTCTCTATAGCCACGAGAGAAGATAGCAGATGGGGGATGGCGTTCCGCCCAACGATGATAAATGGAAAAAACGGCTGTTAACATGGTAACAAGGTAACAACTGCCACGGAGCGGTGCGGACGTACCTGCCGACCTTGCATAGCGTTCCTCGGGACGCAACATTTGCTACATCGCGAGAAACGTGAATTCTGCTATCCTTCTCGTGGCTATAGTGCTGACCAACTGAACGGCACGGCTCCGTTTTTTCGGGCTGTTTTCTGCGTCTCGCATCACATGGTCTGGGACAAAAACCCTTCATGGTTTGGGACAACCCATTGCGGAATGCAGAAAAAGCCGTACCTTTGCAGACGCAATCAGAGGATGGCATTTGCCTTTTCCCGAAGGCCGTAAGTGAAAAGAAGGGCGTGTGGACCGGGGGCACGAAGCAAGCAGACGGGCAAGCCTGTTAAAAAAACCAAAAAACGTTTGTTTTTCCTGAGAAAAAGAACTACCTTTACCCCCGAACTAATGATGTTATCAACATAAAAACAATATTTAAAAACAGTTAAGATGAAAAGCAAACTATTATCCATGTCGGTTCTTGCAGCCCTGCTTTGTGGCTGTTCCGCCGACAACACTCCGGCACCGGAACCATTCGGAGCGATTCCTACAGAGTCACAGTTGGCATGGCATGAAACGGAATTCTATGCCTTTGTACATTTCACCACGAATACCTTCCGCGACCTGGAATGGGGCTATGGTGATGCCGACCCCAATGAGTTCAACCCCGAGAAGATGGATGCCGAACAATGGACGAAGGCCATGAAGGCTGCGGGCATGAATGGCGTTATCCTGACAGCCAAGCACCACGACGGATTCTGCCTGTGGCCCAGCGAATTCACCGACTATTCCGTAAAGAGCAGCAAATGGCGCGACGGGAAGGGTGATGTTGTGGGTGACGTGTCCAAGGCCGCCGAAAAGTACGGACTGAAGTTCGGAACATATCTCTCTCCATGGGACAGACACGACCTGCGCTACGGTTCGCCCGAATACGTGGAATACTACAGGAACCAGTTGCGCGAACTCTGTACGAACTACGGTTCCCTCTTCGAATTCTGGGAGGACGGAGCCAACGGTGGCGACGGTTACTATGGCGGTCTGTGCGAGCAGAGAAAGATTGACGGCGGTACCTATTACGAATGGGACAAGACAAATGCCATTATCTACGAACTGCAGCCACAGGCTTGTATCTTCGGAGGCAACGTGCGCTGGTGCGGCAACGAGAGCGGATATATCAACGAGCCGGTATGGAATGCTACCAGCTTCGACGAGAACGCCGTATGGCGCCCCTTCGAGGTGGACGTGTCCATCCGTCCGGGATGGTTCTGGCACGAGAGCGAGAACGATGATGTGAAGACCGTAGAACAGCTGGTGGACATCTACTATAACTCCATCGGCCGTGGTGCCAACCTGATCCTGAACCTGCCGCCCAACAAGGACGGTCTCTTGAGCGACGAGGACGTACGTGCACTGGAGGGAATGGGCGAAGCCATCAGAAGGGAGTTCTCGAATTGCCTGAACGGACAGATCAAGAAAGCAGAAGCCAGCAACGTGCGCGGAGACAGCCGCAGGTTCTGCGCCAAGAATGCCTGTGACGAGGACAGGGATTCCTACTGGGCTGCCGACGATTCCGTTATGACGGCCGACCTGACCTTCACCTTCAAGGAGCCTACGACGGTGAACCGTGCCATGATTCGTGAATACCTGCCACTGGGACAGCGTATCGGCGGATACAGCTTGGAAGCATTGGGTGAGAACGGAGAATGGACGGAAGTCTATAGCGGAACGACCATCGGCAACAAGCACCTGCTGCGCTTCGACGACGTGAAGACAAAGGCCCTGCGCCTGAACATTACGGAGGCCAAGGCTTGTCCTATCCTGTCCGAAGTGAAGTTCTATGCTGCTCCGGCCAAGGAATAAGAGATAAGGAGAAAAGACAAGAATCCCCATCTGACAAGCGGTTCAGATGGGGATTTCTTGTTTACAGGGATACTTCCTTGCCGGAAACGATGCAATGCTCGATGGGGATGTCGCCCTCCTGTATCTCGATGAACGGCTTGCCGCCCTTCAGGCCTACCGTGGCATAACCAAAGGCGGTAGAGAGGAAGGAACGGAAGGTGTTGCCTATGCGGGAGTCGATGTAGAGCGTCTTCTCCACGGCATCGTAGCGGATGCCGTGGAGGGCCTGCAACAGGCTGTAGCTGGACAGGGCGCGTGCGTACCAGTTGCCGCACTCGTATTCGTTGTAGGGGTTACGTACAGTACCATCGTAGCGATTGCGGACGGCACGTACCAGTTCCAATCCCTTCTCTACTTCGCCCTCGAAGATAAGGTGAGCTGCCACTTCGTATTCGATACCGGTCCATACCTCATCGGAATAGACGAAAGGCAAACTGGGCTTTTCGCCACGTGGCCAGGAACACAGGAGAGTTCCTGCATCATGGCGGCCACCATAGCCGGGACGCTGGGTACAAGCATGGTCGTAGAGGTCGGTCTTGAAGTTATACTTGTAGATGGCATCCAGATGGGCCTTCACCAGTTCTTTGTCCAAGGGTTCTTCCAGTCCGCTGGCAAGCGACATCCAGCAACCAATCATACCGTCGGAGATGCAACCGGTTCCGTACTGGTACTTGGGACCCTCCTTCTCCAATACGGCCAATGCCTCGGGGGAATAGCCACCCTGATAGGTCTGTACATCCCGTGGATCTCCGGCATGAAGTCCCTTCCATTGTGTCTTCTGGATGAAATATTCGCCGTTCCACAGGTTCTCCTTCATGTAGTTCACGCTCTTGTCCAGCAACTCCTTGTAGGGGGTGCAGTCCTGCTTCAGGTATTCGCTCATGGCAATAAAGCTCTGAAGGGCGGAAGCATAGAAGGTCGTACACATGATGTCGGCTCCCCAGAACTCGATGTCGTAGGTGTTGTGATGGGGTTCCAACAGGGCTCCCACATGATCGGGGTCCCATGTGCGGATACAGTAGTCCAAACTGGCCTTTACCTGAGGATAGATGGCCTGGAGCCACTTATCGTCGCCACAGATGCGCCACTCGCGATAGACCTTGGTAATGCCACCCAACTGACCGTCGGCAGCAGCATGGAAACCATGTTCGGTGGGACGGATGGGCAGGGCTACACGGAAGACTTGATGGCCCTCGCTGCTCTGGGCTACGAAATGCTCCGTCTCGCGCAACGTGCGTTCCAGACGGGGGAACAGATGAGGGATGGCCTGAGTGTAGTTCCATACATGGGTGGTGGTGCCATCGCAAGAGCCCCACGTGTCGCCCGAACCTTCGTATGCCCACAGACGGCCGTCGTGCTGACGAAGGATGGTGGGTGACTTCAGGATTGTAAGATTGGCACCTATGGCATCTATCACTTCGTCGGGCAAGGTCATGCCATAGAAGGCATCGGCAAACTTCTGAGAACGCTCACGCAGAATCTGGTAATTGTTATTCCAGTAATCCATCAGCACCTGAATGGAATCGAAACGGTGGGCATACCAGGGCTCGTAGGTCTGGGGATAGTTCTCGTACAGTTCAGGCTTGTAGCAGTCACCGCGTTCGTTGTCGTCGCGAGCATCGGAATAAGCCCTCTTCGTAGTCTTGGGGGAATACCACAGCATGTTCAGCCGTACGGTCTTGGTCTCGCCAGGAGCAATCTGCAAGGGGACGTAAAGCGAAGCTCCAGGAGCACCGGCCACACCAGGCTGTTCGGTAATCTCTTGACTGACAACCTTGTTCCAAGTCATGGTCAGAGGGTCGAACCAACCGCCACGGAACCAGCAGCCGTCCACCTTCGTATCGTCGTTGTCAGTATAGACGGCACAATAGCCTTCGTCCTGAGGATTCCCTTCTCCGAAGTTCTGGTACATCATGAAACCGTTCTTAATGTTGCGGAAACCGCCATTACCGCCACCCATGAGATTTTCGGAATTGAAGGAATACATGGCCACTACGGATTCCTGAGACGTGTTGGTGAAACTGTATTCCAGACAGGCAAGGGGCAGGCTGGAGTTGTCCTCGTCGTTGGGGATGAAGGGACTCCAAGCACATATCTTCACATCAAACGGCAGGTCCTGGTCCTTCAGGTTGAGGGTGGCAAAGGGGAACGTTCCCCGAAAATCGCCATACTCAAAACGGGGCAGGCCGTAGGTCTTCTCCCCTATACCGAAGCCGTTGCCGCCACGGCCGAAGATCTTGTAGTCGGGCACTTGGCTCTCCAGTACCTTGGCGCCATGTTCCAGACCTTTAATGCTGATGGCCGAGAACATCTTGGGTTCGAAGAAAAGGTTGGGGGTATTGCGCATGGAAACGTGCGAGATGGCACCATTTCCCTCGATACACACCATACCGGCACCCAGACCGCCCAATGGGAAGGCCACATGATCCAGGTTCTTGCCCTTGTAGGTGGTGTTGTACTGACGTTGCTCATTGGTAGAGCAGGAACAGAAAGCCATACATAACAAGAGTACGGCAAAAAAACTGATTTTCTTCATCTTTTAACCTTGTCTTTTTATATATTAATAATGTATTTCGCGTCAAAGATAGCACATTTCATGCATAATACATAATTTATAACGCATATTTTATGATTTTCGAAGGTTTTCGAACGTAGGAAAACAAAAAAGCCCGAGACGAATCTCAGGCTTTCTGCGCTTCAGGATGGGCTTGAACCAACGACCCCATGATTAACAGTCATGTGCTCTAACCAACTGAGCTACTGAAGCAGTTTTGCATCCTTGGAAAATCCTGCGCTTCAGGATGGGCTTGAACCAACGACCCCATGATTAACAGTCATGTGCTCTAACCAACTGAGCTACTGAAGCAGTTTTTTTGAGTTTTTTCCTCAAATGCGCTGCAAAATTAGATGTTTTTTTGGAAATATGCAATATCTTTGCAAAAAATTTGTACGAAACAAAGAAAAATGCACAACATGACAAGATATACATGGGCCGCAGCATTCCTGATGCTGAGTTTATCTGCGTCGGCTCAACAAGCCGAAAACCACAATGCCGAAATCAGTCGCAACCTGGAAATCTTCAACGAGATCTACAAGCAACTGGATTTATTCTATGTGGACACGCTGAGTGCCGATACCGTCATCGAATGGGGCATAAACTCCATGCTGAGAAAGGTGGACCCCTTTACTTCCTATTTTCCGGAAGATGACGACGAACTGAAACAGATGACCACAGGAAAATACGCCGGCATAGGAAGCGTGATACGCTACAGCAAAAAACACGACCGGGTCATCATAAGCGAACCCTACGAAGATTCACCGTGTCAACAGGTGGGCCTAAAGGCCGGTGACATGATCATGTCCATTGACGGAAAGGACGTGAAAGGGCTGTCGGTAGACAAAGTAAGCGAGAAACTGAAAGGAGAGGCTGGTACGACATTCGAGCTGTCCATTCTGCGATATGGGGAAAAGAAAGAACGTGCCTTCAAAATTACGCGCGACAACATCCATTTCCCGCAGGTGCCCTATCACGGCATCGTACGCGACAACATCGGCTACCTTTACCTGTCGGGATTTGCTGACGGTTCCTTCCGCGAGATGAAAACGGCTTTTCAGGAACTGAAAGAACAAGGGGCGAAGAGCCTCATCCTGGATCTGCGAGACAACCCCGGCGGTTCTCTGGAAGAATCGGTGAACATGATCAACCTATTTGTTCCCAAAGGAAAGAAGGTTGTTTACACAAAAGGAAAAATGGCCAGTACGAACCGTGAGTTCTTCACGGCAACGGAGCCCTTGGATACCATCATTCCAATCGTGGTAATGGTGGATGGCAGCTCTGCCTCGGCTGCCGAGATCCTGAGCGGAAGCCTGCAAGATATGGACCGAGCCGTAATTATAGGAACACGCACCTATGGAAAAGGACTTGTTCAGACGGTACGTCCAATGCCCTACGGAGGAAACCTGAAATTAACCACAAGCCGCTACTACATACCCAGCGGGCGATGCATACAGGCCTACAACTACCGCAAAAGAAATGCCGACGGCTCGGTTGGCACGGTGCCCGACAGCCTGACGAATGTCTTTCATACGGAGGGGGGGCGTGAGGTGCGCGACGGCGGGGGCATAAAACCCGACATAGAAGTGAAGCCCGACAGCCTGCCCTCCCTGATTTACGACTTGGTGGCGAGCGAACCGTTTATGGATTTCGCCATACAATACGGCTCGACACATTCCTCAATAGCACCTGCCGGAAAATTCTGCCTGACGGACGAAGAGTACAGCCAGTTCATCGAATTTGTAAACAAAGAAGGGTTTACCTACAACAGGCGGAGCGACGAGGTACTGAAACTGTTGCGCGATGTGGCCAAACGGGAGGGATATCTGGAGTCAGCAAAGGCGGAGCTGGATGCCCTGGAGGCAAAATTCACCCAAGACCTGACCGGTGACCTGACCCGTTTCAGGGAGAAAATAGAACCGTATATCTGCGATGAGATCGTTCGCTATTACTATTATCAGAAAGGAGCGGCACAGCAACAGCTGGTCAAGGACCCGTGTATAGAAAAAGCCCTGGAACTGTTGGCCAACCCGAAAGAATATAACAAGATATTGCATCCTAACAAATAACATTTATTCATATGAGAAGGGATATCCGTAAATCAAACCGCTCGTTCATGTACGGCATAGCCGGAATGGCCATCGTCGTCCTTTTGGTCGTGGCTTTTTTCTGGTTTTGGTGCATCTCCCAAAAATAATTTGGGGAAAGTTTGGCGCTTTTGGCAGAAATACATATCTTTGCAGCCAGAAAGATGAAAGTGAGGGGCTCCAACAAGTTCCTCACTTTTCTTTACTTAATGTTTTACATACATGATAGAGAAAAACGCAGTACAAAAAGCCGTCAATGAATGGCTGGAAAGAAAGGACTATTTCCTGGTTGATTTGAACATTAGTGCAGACGACAAGATCGTAGTTGTCATCGATCACGCCGACGGAGTGTGGATTGAAGATTGCGCAGACCTGAGCAGACACATTGAATCGCGCCTGAACAGGGAAGAGGAAGACTATGAACTGGAAGTGGGAAGCGCCGGATTGGGACAGCCGTTCCGCGTACTGAGACAATACGAAATTCATGTGGGGCAACCCGTGGAAACGCAACTGAAAGACGGAAAGAAACTGCGTGGAACACTGGTGGCTGCCAATGATGAGAATTTCCAGATAAGCGTGCAACAGAAAGTGAAGGAGGAAGGGAAGAAACGTCCCACCATGCAAGAGGTAACGCTACAGTTTGCCTACGACGAAGTGGCATACACTAAATATCTGATCAAACTGAAATAAAAATAAAAACAACATAATGGCAACTAAAACAACAAAAGCAACAGAAACGGTCAACCTGATTGACTCGTTTGCAGAATTCAAGGAGACCAAGAACATTGATCGCGCCACCTTGGTAAGTGTATTGGAAGAGTGCTTCCGCAGTGTCATCGCCAAAATCTACGGCACAGACGAGAACTACGATGTTATCGTAAACCCCGACAAGGGTGACTTTGAGATCTATCGCAACCGCGTGGTCGTGGAAGATGGATGCGTAACAAACCCGAATATGGAAATTTCCCTGAGCGAGGCACGCGCAATCGAAGAAGACTACGAAATAGGCGAAGAGGTGAGCCAGCTTGTGAAGTTCACGGACTTCGGACGTCGCGCCATCCTGACACTTCGCCAGACACTGGCCAGCCGTATCCTGGAACTGGAGCATGACACGCTCTACAACCAGTACAAGGACCGTGTAGGCGAAATCGTAAGTGCTGAGGTGTATCAGTCATGGAAGCGCGAAACCCTCCTGCTGGACGACGAGGGCAACGAGCTGCTCCTGCCAAAAACAGAGCAGATTCCCGGTGATTTCTTCCGTAAAGGTGAAAACGCACGTGCCGTCATCGCCAGCGTGGACAACACAAACGGTAACCCGAAAATCATGCTGAGCCGTACATCACCCATGTTCCTGCAACGACTGCTGGAGGCTGAAGTGCCCGAAATTCAGGACGGCCTCATCACCATACACAAGGTATCGCGCATCCCTGGAGAAAGAGCAAAGATTGCCGTAGAAAGCTATGATGAGCGCATCGACCCCGTAGGCGCCTGCGTTGGTGTAAAAGGTAGCCGTGTACATGGTATCGTTCGCGAACTGCATGGCGAGAACATCGATGTCATCACGTGGACAAACAATGCACAACTGCTGATTACACGTGCATTGAGTCCTGCCCGCGTAAACAGCGTCATCCTGAACGAGGAGGAACACAAAGCCGAAGTCTATCTGGATCCAGATCAGGTTTCCTTGGCCATCGGTAAAAGCGGTCTGAACATTAAGCTAGCCAGTATGCTGACGGGCTACACCATAGATGTCTTCCGCGAAATTGAAGATGCCGACAACGATGACGTTAGTCTGGACGAGTTTACAGACGACATTGAACCATGGATTATTGATGTACTGAAGAATATCGGCCTGAGCACAGCACGTGACGTGTTGGGCGTACCACGTGAAGAGCTCATTCAACGTACAGACTTGGAAGAAGAGACTATAGATGATGTACTGGGGATCTTGAGCGCTGAATTCGAAGACTAATAAAAACGGAGGGTATCAATGAGCGTTAGATTAATCAAAGTAACCAAAGAATGTAATGTCGGATTGCAAACCGTCATAGAATTCCTACAAAAAAAGGGATTCGAGAACATTGAGGCATCACCAAACACAAAAATCACAGAGGAACAATACAAAGTGCTTTTGGAAGAATTCGCTCCGGACAAAGGTTTGCGTTCCGAAGCCACTCAACTGATTCAGCAAAGGCAAGAACAGTCGAAGGAACGGAAGGAAGCTGCAAAGAGCCGTGTAACAGAAGACTTCGTAAAGACAACCGCTCCTCAGGTAGAAGGACCAAAGGTTTTGGGGCGTATTGACCTAAATACCGCCGGAAAGCCGAAACAAGCAGAAAAGCCTGCGCCGAAGAAAGAGGTTCCCGTAAAAAATGAGCCTGTACCCATGGCTGCTGCCTCCGAGAAAAAAGCCATGCCCTCTGAGGCACCGAAAAAAGAGCCAAAACCCGTCCAAATAACGGAAAAGAAGCCCGTTTCCAACGTTGAGGAGACAGAGATAAACAGGGAAGAAGAGGTTTTCCGCTTGGGCCCAACACCTCAGGTTGGCCCTGGACTGACCGTAAAAGGCCATATCGACTTGGACAGCCTAAACCAGAGCACTCGTCCGAAAAAGAAGAGTCGCGAGGAAAAACGTAGGGAAAGGGAAGAAAAGAACCGCCCACATACAGCCGCATCCGGCGAGGGTGCACAGGCTTCCGGTGACCGCAAGAAGCGTGTTCGTCTGGGAAAAGAGCGTGTGGATGTAAATGCTGTTGCCAACCAGCAACAAGCCGGCGGCAACCAGAAAAACCAACAGAAAAATCAACAAAAGAACCAGCAACAGCAACAACAGCAGTTCGGAAGCGGAAAGAACAAGAAAAAACAGAAGAATCAGTCCAAACATACTCCTATACAGACCGAAGTAAGCGACGAAGAAGTAGCAAAGCAGGTACGCGAGACCTTAGCTCGTCTGACAAGCAAGACGAACAAGATGGGCAAGGGTGCCAAATATCGCCGCGAGAAAAGAGACGCCATCCGCCAAGGGCTCGAAGAGGAAATGCAAGCCGAAGCAGCAGAAAGCAAGGTGCTGAAACTGACGGAATTCGTGACGGCTAACGAACTGGCCACCATGATGAACGTGCCCGTCACCCAAGTCATTGCCACCTGTATGAGCATCGGTATTATGGTCAGCATCAACCAACGTATGGATGCAGAAACCATCAATCTGGTGGCAGAGGAATTTGGTTTCCAAACCGAATACGTAAGTGCTGAGGTCAGCGAGGCCGTTACCGAAGATGAGGATGACGAGGAAGATCTGGTAGCTCGCGCTCCCATCGTTACGGTCATGGGACATGTTGACCACGGTAAGACCAGTCTGCTCGACTATATCCGTAATGCCAACGTCATAGCCGGTGAAGCCGGTGGTATTACCCAGCACATCGGTGCCTATAACGTTAAATTGAGCGACGGCCGACATGTGACGTTCCTTGACACCCCTGGCCATGAAGCCTTTACGGCTATGCGTGCCCGTGGTGCACAAGTGACGGATATTGCCATCATTATCGTGGCCGCAGACGATGACATCATGCCTCAGACGAAGGAAGCCATTGCCCATGCCACGGCTGCCAATGTACCCATCGTCTTTGCCATCAATAAGATTGATAAACCTACGGCCAACCCCGAGCACATCAAGGAGGGCCTTGCCCAGATGAATTTCCTGGTCGAGGACTGGGGCGGTAAGTACCAAAGTCAGGACATTAGCGCAAAGAAAGGTATTGGTGTAGATGAACTGTTGGAGAAGGTGCTATTGGAAGCAGAAATGCTGGATCTGAAGGCCAATCCCAACCGTAAGGCAACCGGCTCTATCATTGAATCCAGTTTGGACAAGGGCCGTGGATATGTGGCCACCGTGCTAGTAAGCAATGGTACGCTCCATGTGGGCGACGTGATGCTGGCCGGCACCAATTATGGCCGTGTAAAAGCTATGCTCAACGAACGTGGACAACGCATTAACAAAATCGGTCCCGCAGAAGCTGCCACCATCCTGGGTCTGAATGGTGCGCCACAGGCCGGCGATACCTTCCACGTGATGGATTCCGATCAGGAAGCACGTGAAATCGCCAACAAGAGAGAGCAGTTGGCCCGTGAACAAGGTCTGCGTACAATGAAGCGATTCGATCTGAATGAACTGGGTCGCCGAATCGCCTTGGGTGACTTCAAGGAGCTGAACCTTATCGTCAAGGGTGACGTAGACGGTTCTATCGAGGCCCTGAGCGACTCACTCATCAAACTCTCCACCGAGAAAATTCAAGTCAATGTCATCTACAAGGCTGTCGGTCAGATCAGCGAAAGCGATGTGAATATGGCCGCAGCTGCCGAGAACTGCTTCATCGTCGGTTTCCAGGTACGTCCCTCTGCCGCTGCCCGTAAATTGTCGGAACAGATGGGTGTGGACATCCGCCTGTACAGTGTCATCTATGATGCTATCGAAGAGGTGAAGGATGCCATGGAAGGCATGTTGTCACCCGAGATAAAGGAGGAAGTAACGGCTCAGGTTGAAGTACGTCAGGTTTACCACATCAGCAAGGTGGGTACCGTAGCCGGTGCTTACGTCATCGAAGGAAAGGTCAGCAGGAGCAACAAGGCTCGCGTCATCCGCGATGGTATCGTTGTCTTCACAGGGGAGATAAACGCGCTGAAACGTTTCAAGGATGACGTGAAAGAGGTTACGACCAACTTCGAGTGCGGTCTTTCTCTGGTCAACTACAACGACCTGCGTGAGGGCGATATCATTGAGACTTTCCAGGAAATAGAAATAAAGGCAAAACTATAATGTTGATTATTGATTGGATATTACTAGCTCTGTTGCTGGTAGGTGCCATAAAAGGATGGCGCCAGGGTTTCCTCAGACAACTGATTTCACTGGGAGCCTTCTTTGTGGGTCTTTTTGTGGCAAAAATGTGCTATTCAGCCTTGGGCGAAATCATCTCTCCCCATCTGAACGACAACACCAAGATGGCTAACATCCTGGCCTTCATCGCCATCTGGATTGTGGTGCCCGTAGCTTTGGGTCTTTTAGGTGAACTGTTCTCAGCCGCATTGGGAAAACTGTTTGTCCTGGGCAAGGTGAACTGTTTGCTAGGTGCTTTGTTGGGAGCCATAAAATACGGTCTCATCCTGGGTTCGTTCATCTGGGTGTTTGCCACCACGGGCATCCTGAACAAGGACACTATGGAGAGTTCCAAATTGTGTACCCCACTGAAAGCCATTCCAGAAGCTATTTATACAGCGTTAACAAACAAAAATGGCGGAAACGAATAGTTTTGTTCGTGAGGTAGCGGAGAAAACATACGAATACGGCTTCACGACCGACATAAAGACAGAGATAATAGAAAAAGGATTGTCCGAGGACATCGTCCGGCTTATCTCTCAGAAAAAAGGTGAACCCGAATGGGTGCTGGATTTTCGTGTAGCCGCCTTCCGCTATTGGCAAACGCTGGAACCTCCCACATGGGGACACCTGAAAATGCCGGGAATCGACTATCAAGACATCTCCTATTATGCCGATCCTACCGTTCAAAAGAACGACCAGCAGCAAAACAAGGAGATTGATCCCGAACTGATGAAGACATTCGACAAGTTGGGTATCCCCTTGGAAGAACGGATGGCGCTAAGCGGTACGGCGGTAGATGCCGTGATGGATTCCGTGAGCGTAAAGACGACCTTCCGCGAGAAACTGCAGGAAAAAGGCATCATCTTCTGCTCCATCTCCGAAGCCTTGAAGACCTACCCAGATCTGGTACGCGAATATTTGGGGAGTGTAGTTTCTTACAAAGACAATTTCTTTGCAGCTCTGAACAGTGCCGTTTTCAGCGATGGCTCGTTTGTATATATCCCCAAGGGCGTCCGTTGCCCTATGGAACTGAGCACCTATTTCCGCATCAATGCCCGAGGAACGGGACAATTCGAACGTACCCTGATCGTTTGCGATGATGATGCCTATGTCAGTTACTTAGAGGGGTGTACGGCTCCCATGCGAGATGAGAATCAACTGCATGCGGCTATTGTGGAAATCATTGTAAAGGAAAACGCCGAAGTAAAATACAGTACGGTACAAAACTGGTATCCTGGCGATAGCAACGGCAAAGGCGGCGTACTGAATCTGGTAACAAAAAGAGGGCATCTGAGGGGCAACAACAGTCGCCTCAGCTGGACACAGGTCGAAACGGGTAGTGCCATCACTTGGAAATACCCTAGTTGTGTCTTGTCGGGTGATGGCAGTCAGGCAGAATTTTACAGTGTGGCTTTGACCAACCATTACCAGCAAGCCGATACGGGAACCAAAATGATTCATATCGGCAAGAACACCAAAAGTACCATCATCAGCAAAGGCATCAGTGCCGGAAAAAGTCAGAACTCGTACCGAGGACTCGTCAAGGTGGCCAAAACGGCCGAAAACGCCCGCAACTACAGTAGCTGCGACTCCCTGTTATTGGGAAGTACCTGTGGGGCGCACACCTTCCCTTATATGGATGTACACAACGAAACGGCCGTAGTGGAACACGAAGCCACTACCAGCAAGATTTCCGAGGATCAACTGTTCTATTGCAATCAACGAGGGATCAATACCGAGGATGCCGTAGGGCTGATTGTAAACGGATATGCCCGTGACGTACTGAACAAGCTACCAATGGAGTTCGCCGTGGAAGCACAAAAATTATTAGGTGTATGCCTGGAAGGAACAGTAGGATGAATTTATTGAAGTTATGCTTGAAATAAAGAACTTACATGCCAGTATCAACGGCAAAGAGATATTGAAGGGTATCAACCTGACCATCGGTGACGGAGAGGTTCACGCCCTGATGGGGCAGAATGGCGCAGGAAAGAGTACCCTGAGCAATGTCATCGTGGGACATCCTGCCTACGAAGTGACAGAAGGCAAAATCCTGTTCAATGGGAAAGACCTGTTAACATTGAAACCGGAAGAGAGGGCCCACGAAGGTATTTTCCTGAGTTTTCAGCAACCAGTAGAGATTCCCGGCGTCAGTATGGTCAATTTCATGCGGGCAGCCTTGAATGCAAAACGCAAATATCAGGGATTGGAACCGATGCCCGCCGGAGATTTCCTGAAACTGATGCGCGAAAAGCGCAAGATTGTGGAACTGGACAACAAACTGGCGAACCGCTCTGTGAACGAGGGGTTCTCGGGTGGCGAGAAGAAACGGAACGAGATTTTCCAGATGGCCATGTTAGAACCAACCCTCAGCATCCTGGATGAAACCGACTCCGGTTTGGATGTAGATGCTTTACGCATAGTGGCCGAAGGGTTCAACAAACTGCGCACGCCACGAACCAGTGCCATTGTCATCACCCACTACCAAAGACTGCTCGATTACCTGAAACCGGACATCGTACATGTGCTCATGAACGGGCAGATTGTGAAAACCGGAGGTCCCGAGTTGGCACAGGAGATTGAAAACCGAGGTTTTGATTGGATAAAAAAGGAGGAGGAAGCGTGAGTTCGGCACAACAATATAGTACGCTTTACAACGAATGCCGAGACCTAATCGGCTCTCATTCCGCACCTGTGCTGAACGACCTACGCGATGAGGCTTTTGCCGATTTCCTGCGTCTAGGTTTCCCAACCAAAAAGGTGGAACGCTATCGTTATACGGATGTAGAGAGAGCATTCTCCCCTAACTATGGACTGAACCTGAATCGATTACGAATACCGGTCAATCCATACGAAGTATTCCGATGCGATGTGCCAAACCTGAGCAGTTGGCTCTATTTCATAGAAAACGATGTTCCACTCCTTTCATACGAGTGGGAAGCAGAAGCTAAACGACCAAGCCTTCCCGAAGGTGTCCTAGTGGAGTCTCTGGCCAAAATCGCTACCGACCAACCGGACCTGATACGGAAATACTACGGAACACTGGCACACACGGACAAAGATGCCATCAATGCCCTTAACACCATGCTTTGTCAGGATGGCTTGTTCATCTACGTTCCTCGGAACGTCATCGTGGAACGCCCCATACAGGTCATAAACATCCTGCGTTCCAATGTAGACCTTATGGTCAACCGTCGCGTACTCATCGTTCTGGAAGAGGGCGCACAGGCCCGCATCCTATTTTGCGATCACGCACTGGACGATCGTGATTTCCTGGCCACACAAGTGGTGGAAGTGTTTGTAGGAGAGAGGGCGAACCTGCAACTATACGAACTGGAAGAGACACATATCCAGAACCACCGGTTCAGCAACATGTACCTGGAGCAGGAAACCGGCAGTGTGGTAACGTTGGGCAACATCACTCTACACAACGGCCTTACGCGTAACCGGACAGATGTCGTGCTCAAGGGAGAATTTGCCGAGACGAATCTATACGGATGCGTCATTACTGACAAGCAACAGCATGTGGACAACAACACGCTCATCGACCACAGGGCCAGCCATTGCACAAGCAACGAACTGTACAAATACGTGCTGGATGGTGAATCCACAGGAGCCTTTGCCGGACGGGTTCTGGTGCGTGAAGGGGCTCAGAAGACTGTTTCCCAAGAAACGAATGCCAATCTTTGCGCAACCTCTTCGGCTCGGATGTACACACAACCTATGCTGGAGATCTATGCTGATGACGTAAAATGTAGCCATGGCAGCACGGTGGGACAACTCAACGAAGCTGCCCTCTTCTATATGCAACAGAGAGGTCTACCGCTCGAAGAGGCACGCCTTCTGTTGAAATCGGCTTTTGCCGGTCAAGTCATAGATACGATACCAATGGATTCACTTCGCGACCGCCTTCGCTATCTGGTGGGAAAACGTTTCCGGGGTGAACTCTCTAAATGTGAAGGATGCAGCCTATGCCGATAGAGTATGATGTCGAGTCCATACGTCAGGACTTTCCCATCCTGAGCAGGACAATATACGGTAAGCCCCTTGTCTATCTGGACAATGGTGCAACCACTCAAAAGCCTCGTTGTGTGGTAGATTCCATGACGGAGGAATACTACAACGTGAACGCCAACGTCCATCGTGGTGTTCATTTCCTGAGCCAGAAAGCCACGGAGCTGCATGAGGGAAGTCGTCAGACGGTTCGTTCTTTTCTGAACGCCCGTTCCTCCTCAGAGATCGTCTTTACCCGTGGAACAACCGAGAGCATCAACCTGGTAGCCTGTTGCTTCGGAGAAAGTTGTATGAAAGAGGGGGACGAGGTCATCCTCAGTGAGATGGAGCATCACAGCAATATCGTGCCATGGCAACTGCTTCAGTCGCGAAAGGGCATACGACTACGTGTCATTCCCATAGATGATGAAGGGGAACTTCGTCTGGATGAATACGAGAAACTATTCAACGAACGTACCCGCATTGTCTGCATCACCCATGTGAGCAATGTACTGGGAACAATAAACCCCATCCAACAAATCATACGGATTGCCCATGAACACAATGTGCCCGTCTTGGTCGATGGTGCACAAAGCACGCCTCATCTCCCTATTGATGTGCAAGAATTGAATTGCGATTTCTTTGCCTTCAGCGGTCATAAGGTATATGGCCCCACCGGTGTTGGCGTCCTCTACGGACGGGAAGAATGGCTTGACCGCATCCCCCCCTATATGGGAGGTGGCGAGATGATAAAGAACGTATCCTTCGAGAAGACAACTTTCAACGAACTGCCCTACAAGTTTGAGGCAGGAACACCCGACTATGTGGCCACCACCGGTTTGGCACGTGCTTTGGAATACGTATCTGTCATCGGCATAGACAAAATAGAAGCATATGAGCGACAGCTCACCCATTATGCCATGCAACGATTGGAGGCCATCGATGGAATGCGCATTTTCGGCCCTTCTGCTAATTCACGGGATGCCGTCATCAGTTTTCAGGTTGGCAACATCCACCATCTGGACATGGGCACCCTACTCGACCGGCTGGGCATAGCCATACGCACCGGTCACCATTGTGCAGAACCTCTCATGCACCGGTTGGGCATAGAGGGGACTTGCAGAGCCAGTTTCGCGCTCTATAACACGACACAGGAAATTGACACACTGGCCGAGGGCATAGAACGCGTCAGAAAAATGTTCTGATATGTTGGAATCCTATTATAAGAAAGGACTGGTGGAGGCCGGTTGCGATGAGGCTGGCAGAGGCTGTCTGGCAGGTCCTGTCTATGCAGCTGCCGTCATCCTGCCTCCCGACTATCACAACGATCAACTGAACGACTCCAAGCAACTGACCGAGAAACGTCGGTATGCTCTTCGCGAAATGATAGAGCGCGATGCCTTGGCATGGGCCGTAGGAATTGTAGACAATCAGGAAATCGACCAGATAAACATCCTTCGCGCCAGCATCTTGGCCATGCATCGGGCAATTGACCAACTGAAAATACGCCCCCAATCCCTCATCATCGACGGCAACCGTTTCTATTCCTATCACGATGTCCCCCATACGACCATTGTCAAAGGGGACGGCAAATACCTGAGCATAGCGGCCGCTAGCATCTTGGCAAAAACTTATCGTGACGACTTCATGATGCAGATCCATGCCGAATACCCCCAATACCACTGGAACAGCAACAAAGGTTATCCGGCCAAGGCTCATCGGGATGCCATCCGGCAGTTCGGCACCACCCCCTATCACCGCCTTACCTTTAACCTCCTAGGCGAGAATCCTCAGATGGAATTGGAGTTCCCAATATAAAAAAGAATTCATTCTGCCAATGAGCTTCGTGCCTTATGTGCCGATGCCATTCATCCTCTCTATCCCGAATGACGTTCCGTTAATCAATTTATTATACTTTGTCAAGGTGATTGTCACTTTTTGTTAAAACAGTTTTTGTCTGTTTATCATAACGTTTTTCTTGATGTTTTTAGTACATTTTATCAAGGGAAAAGAGCGAATCGACCATATCGGAACTATAAAACTGACAAAATACATGTTTCATAAAAAATAATTCTTTAAATTTGTGGTGACCAATTAGTCGAAATACACAAAAATTATAGAAATATGAGTAAGAACCTTTTCCGTTATACTACAAAAAATCCGTTGTTTTGCGACATGGGATGATTGTTTCAAACTACAATACCGTCATTTCAAGGCATGATATCATCGTTTCATGCTGCATTCGGATTGCCGCATCGGGCAGGAAAGATTATGGACACGACTGAATAAGGCATAAAGACCTAAGGAATAAAATTAAGAAACCATACAATATGGCAGAATACATCAAAAGAGAAATGCCGGACATGAACGGTACAGGAGAGCGAAAGGCTTACTATAAGATCAAGACCTACAGCAACCTTCGCTCCGAGGAATTCATAAAGAAGATTTGTTACCCTGGTTCTGGTTTGAACAAAGGCGACGTATCAAAGGTGATGTGCCGTATGGTTGACGAGATGAAACGTTGGCTTGCCGAAGGGCATACCATTACCATTGATGAATTGGGTACGTTCAGCCTCTCCATCGGAGTAATGGACGACAATGAAGTTGAAGACTTTGAAGGAAACGGAAAGAAGGTCAATGCAAAGCGAATCGGTGTCCGTGGTGTCAACTTCCGTCCCGAAAAGCAGATGATTAGGGATATTGCTCGCAAATGCAAGTTGCACAAGGGGTATGATTCGCCGAACAATCGCTCACCTTATACGCAAGACGAACGATTGAAAATGGCGCAAGATTACATAGCCGAGCACCATTTCATGCGAGTTCGCGATTACGAAGCAATGACCTATCTCCCTCACTCTACAGCAGCAAATGAGTTACGAGACTTCTGCATACAGCCAACTGGCATTACGTCTGAAGGCAGAGGAAATACAAAGGTTTATGTAAAAAGAAGAGACTTTGTCAAGTAATCCCATATTGCTATAGACGATAAGATCAAGAAACTAATAATATGTTCTACAATATAATCACTAACAAGCGCAATGAATGGCTTTAACGCCCCGACTGCCCTGCTTTGCCGCTCATAGCTTACATCGAGCAGCGAGGCAAGATGCGTGACGCCCAGGTGGATGCCATCAAGACGTACCTGTATCTGAAGATAGAGTGCCAGGACCAACCGCTTGCAGAGCTTTTCAAGCAAGGTAAGTTCAACACGCTCACCCACGATGACATAGATAATATGCCTCTCTCGGCATCTGCCCGTCACGTATTCAAAGAATCTCCTGCCGCTGTGGCACTCTATGAGTTTGCATCGCTGAAGGACGAAAAGGGCAACCGCCTTGCCGATGCACTCCGCAAGGCGGTGATGGCTGAGCCTCAGAACATTGATTTCGACGGCATCTTCAATCGCATCTTCTATGGCGTGAACTATCCCGACTATGTGTTCAGCCTTCCGATGGGTGCAGGCAAGACCTACCTCATGGCAGCATTCATCTACCTCGACCTCTATTTTGCGCAGCAGGAGCCGGAGAACCCTGCCTTTGCCCATAACTTCATGGTGATGGTGCCATCAGGATTGAAGACATCCGTCATCCCAAGCCTTCGCACCATTCAGGATTTCGACCCATCGTGGGTGATACCAGAGCCAGCAGCATCGCAGTTGAAGCGTGAACTGAAGTTTGAGATGCTGGACGAAAATAAGAGTGCCAGCAAGTCAAATCGCACCAAGAATCCGAAT
>JAZLIY010000118.1:0-2807 GCA_045617645.1 Bacteroidaceae bacterium
GAGATATATTTTTATTTAAAATAACTAAGGTCCGCGCCCTTAAACTATTAAATTTAATAGGGCACAGGGGCTTTACGCAAAAAAAAAAAACAAAAAAAAAAACTTTTGATATGGAATATTTTTGCTACATTTGCAGTTGTTTTCATAATATAACTTGAATATAAGTTGATTGCACAGGGCTTGCTGGGAAGCGTCGCCCTGTGTTTTTCCTTCTCTTCTATTTTGCCGTATGAAGTCCGGTACGGGCGACATAGGAGATATGGCTCCCCTCATCGGGCCGTAGTGAGATTTACTCACTACTGTAAACACCCTCTTCGCCCCTTCGGGGTTTTAACTTGCGAAAGTTGAATAATTTAAAGCTGTCTTGAGCTCTACTGAACACCTTAAGCAATTTCAGCAGATTTTCTATTAATGTCGTCTGCAGTATAAAAACACTTCTGGTTCTAGGGTATAGATTCCTATATAAAAAAATGTATCGAAACGCTAGCAAGAATATTGGCTTCATTTTTGTATTTACGATTGATTTTCACTCACGACTTATGTAGAATACAAAAAAATTACTTTTCCACTTGCTGTTTTAGTCAATTCGACTTGCTCTAAATTTGGCAAATACCTTCCTTATTTGTATCTTTGTCACAGTATTTCCAATTTTTGACAGAATATGCAAGAAAAACATTCTATACTGATAACAGGGGGAGCCGGCTTCATAGGAAGTCATGTGGTGAGACTGTTTGTAAACAAATATCCCCAGTATCGCATCATTTGTCTGGATAAACTGACGTATGCCGGAAACCTGGCAAACCTGAAAGATGTGGAGGAAAAAGCCAACTACTCGTTCGTAAAGGCAGACATCTGTGATTTCGACCTAGTGTATGACCTTATGCAGAAGGAACACGTGGATGGCATCATTCATCTGGCTGCCGAGAGTCATG
Source organism: Bacteroidaceae bacterium (assembly GCA_045617645.1). Taxonomy (GTDB): domain Bacteria; phylum Bacteroidota; class Bacteroidia; order Bacteroidales; family Bacteroidaceae; genus Physcousia. The sequence continues at coordinate 933 of JAZLIY010000118.1, forward strand.
TGGATCGCAGCATCAAGGATCCATTTACTTTTGCCCGGACAAACGTTATGGGTACGCTCTCTTTGTTGCAGGCGGCCAAACTATATTGGGAGTCGCTCCCAGAGAAATATGAGGGAAAGCGTTTCTACCATATCAGTACTGATGAGGTTTACGGTGCTTTGGAAATGACTCATCCAGAAGGGATTGAACCACCCTTCACATCTACGGCATCATCCAGTACGCATCATCTGGCATACGGAGAGACGTTCTTCTACGAGGATACGAAATATCAGCCTCATTCGCCCTATAGTGCCAGCAAGGCCAGCAGCGACCATTTTGTACGTGCGTTTCATGATACCTACGGTATGCCTACAATCGTTACGAACTGTTCCAATAATTACGGGCCTTATCAGTTCCCGGAGAAACTGATTCCCCTATTTATCAACAATATACGCCATCGGCGTCCTTTGCCCGTTTATGGCAAGGGGGAGAATGTGCGCGACTGGCTATATGTTGAGGATCATGCTCGCGCCATTGATGTTATTTTCCATAACGGAACGATTGCCCAGACCTATAACATTGGTGGCTTCAACGAGTGGAAAAACATAGACATCATAAAGGTCATCATCAAGACCGTTGACCGGTTGCTTGGCAGAAAGGAGGACGAGGATATGAATCTCATCACCTACGTTACCGACCGACTTGGACATGACGCGCGCTATGCCATAGACAGCAGCAAGTTGCAGAAGGAACTGGGGTGGGAACCATCGCTTCAGTTCGAAGAGGGCATCGAGAAAACCGTCCGCTGGTATCTGGACAACGAAGCCTGGCTTGACAATATCACATCGGGCGAGTATGAGAAATACTATGATGAAATGTATAGCAAAAGATAGATATGAGATTCAAGAACTTATTATTTATTGCCATCGGAATTTTATCGACACAAACGAGTTGTACCAACGATAATCAACAAAACAACAATATGCAAGACAAATCATTGAATGTGAAGAAAATCCACGCACAAGTAGTAGAAGCCGTGGAAGTACCTGAATTACTGAAGCGTAATGGGATAGAATACCAAACCGTGAATTCCGTCAATTGGCCGGAAACATATCCGTATTGTCCGGAAATGAAGTTCGGAATAGCCTATACCGACAATGCCATACTGGTGCATTACCGTGTACAGGAGCAAAGCATCCGTGCTGTATCCGGCGAAGACCACGGCCCTGTATGGGAGGATAGTTGTGTGGAATTCTTTTCCTCTCCGGCAGATGACGGATTATATTATAATGTAGAATGTAATTGTATCGGTACAGTATTACTTGCTGTTGGACCTGACCGTAATGAGCGTACCAGTGCTCCTAAGGAAGTGATGGATGGCATTAAAAGATGGAGCACGCTTGAACATAAGACTTTCGAAGTAAAGGATGAACCCACATCCTGGGAAGTGGCCCTTATCATTCCATTCAGCACCTATTTCAAACATAAGATTACCTCTATGGACAGCAGGACGATAGGAGCCAATTTTTACAAGTGTGGCGACAAACTTCCAGAGCCTCACTTCCTCAGCTGGAATCCTATTAAGACGGACGGCCCAGACTTCCATCGCCCCGATTTCTTTGGAACGTTGCATTTTGCAGAATAAGAATATACAAAACATTCAACCCAACCATTTGTAGTATCCTACAGGTGGTTGGGTTGTCTTTTGTGAAAAAACTCATATCTCTGACTTTCATCGAAGGTACTTTTACAAAAAAAAATGATTATCCGCAAAGAGGTGACGAGTTATAAGGCCTGTGCTTGAAGATTGGCTTGTATGCGACAGCTGCGACAACCAAGCGATCAAAGGTTCTGTCACCAAAATACATTCTATTGAACTTGTAGCAAAACTCGTCC
>JAZLIY010000119.1:0-16937 GCA_045617645.1 Bacteroidaceae bacterium
TGGACGAGTTTTGCTACAAGTTCAATAGAATGTATTTTGGTGACAGAACCTTTGATCGCTTGGTTGTCGCAGCTGTCGCATACAAGCCAATCTTCAAGCACAGGCCTTATAACTCGTCACCTCTTTGCGGATAATCATTTAAGATAACGTGTAGGGATTCTCATACACGCTATTATCATTTGCTACATGAAATACATCGAGTTCGGTACGTGGCTGCAAGAACAGCTGGGAGAAAAGGTGCAGAAGATTTCCGTGAACGCCGGTCTGGGCTGCCCCAACAGGGACGGCTCCCTGGGTACCGGGGGGTGTACGTTCTGCAACAACCAGACGTTCAATCCCTCCTATTGCCAGCATGGACTCAGCATCACGGAGCAACTGGAAGAGGGGAAGCGCTTCTTCTGCCGCAAGTACCCTACGATGAAATATCTGGCCTATTTCCAGGCATATACCAATACCTACGGAGCGACCGAACGGCTGAAAGCCCTGTACGAAGAGGCCTTGAGGGTGGAGGATGTCGTGGGGCTGGTCATCGGTACCCGTCCCGACTGTATGCCCGATGATTTGCTGGATTACCTGGAGCAGCTGAACCACCGTACGTTCCTGATTGTGGAATACGGCTTGGAGAGTGCCAGCAACGACACCTTGCGGCGGGTAAACCGAGGCCATACGTTCGAACAGTCGGTGGATGCTGTCACCCGCACGGCAGCCCGGGGTATACGGGTGGGAGCACACATCATACTGGGCTTCCCCTGGGAGAGTCACGAGGAACTGATGCGACAGGCACAGGAGATTGCCCGTCTGCCCCTGACAACCCTGAAACTGCATCAGTTGCAGATTCTGCGAGGAACCCAGATGGCAGAGGAATATGCCGCCCAACCCTGGCCGATGCCCACGGCAGAGGAATACATCCGACTGGTCATGGACTACGTGCAATGGCTTCCGCCCACCCTGGTGCTGGAACGGTTCGTCAGCCAGAGTCCTCCCGCATGGGTCATTGCCCCACAATGGGGACTGAAAAACCACGAATTTGCTAACCTGATAAAAAAATACACACCATAATGAAACCCTTTATCACTTTTCTTCTCGGCTTGTTCTGCACCGTTTCCTATGCGCAGAAGGCCGTTGTCAGCGTACAGAACCCCTTGCCTTTGAACCGCAGGGATTTAGTGGAGATTCCCATCAGCCAATTGAAGGCGAAAACCGGATGGGAACAGATGCCCTCGCTCATCGTGACGGATGCCGATGGAGTGGAAGTTCCGTCCCAGGTAACCTACGACGGCCTGTTGCTGGTACAGTCGTTCATCCGCCCTTCGGAAACCACTACTTTCAGTATAGAGCAAGGAACGCCCCAACCTTGCAGCGGTAAAGTTTGCGGACGAGTACATCCCGACCGCTTGGATGACTTGGGATGGGAAAACGACCGAAACGCCTGGCGACTGTACGGTCCGGGTATGAGGAAGGGGGGAGCATACGGCATCGACTGCTTTGCCAAGAACCGGCCGGAACCCGTACTGGACAGCCTGTATCGCAACGACCTGGTTCATCATGTATCCTATCACGTTAATCATGGCATGGGTATGGATGCCTATACCGTAGGCCCCACATTGGGAGCTGGAGCGCCAGCCCTGATGGTGGGCGACAGCCTCCTCTTTGCCAACGTATATGACCAAGTGGAGATTCTGGACAACGGTCCTTTGCGTTTTACCGCCCGGCTCACTTACCGACACGATGACGGCATAGTGGAGACACGCCTTATCCAGCAGGACTGCGGTTGCCATCTGGTGCGCTGTACCGTTTCCTATCAGGGAAAGAATGTTCCGAACCGACTGGCCACGGGATTGGTGATCCATACCGACAACCCACAAGGTTTCGTCATCAACCGAAAGGGACGATACATCGCATACGCCGACAATCTGGGAGATCCGAACACGCGCAACGGACAACTCTTCATAGCCTGTCTGTATCCAGACGCTGTGGGGAAAATGCGCTATCTGCCCATGCCGACAGAGAAAAGCCGTGCCGTGGGACACGTCATCAACGTGGTTCCATATTCTGCCGGAGAACCGTTTACCTATTATTTCGGTTCGGGATGGAGTCAGTACGACGTACCCTCCATGCCTGTGTGGGAGACATTGCTCCACGACTATCTACAACAATTCTTGCATCCGTTGGAAATAAGCTTCTAAAAAATGAGTGCCGTCAAACGTATATGCCTGTTATTCTTTGCCCTGCAAAGCATGACATCGCTGGCTGGTGACATCCTGCCCGCCCAGGCCGTGGACATCGCCCGGGACTTTCTGGGGGAATCCGTATCACCCATCGTCTTGTCTGTAAAGGGTACCGCTAAGGCTTCCATTGAGGAGTGGGCACCGTATTATGTGGTGTCGCGTGGCATGGGGCAAGGCTATGTGCTGGTAAGCGGCAACGATTGCCTGCCAGTCGTCCTGGGATATACGGATCACGGGGATTTCGACGAGGAGAATCAGTCGCCGGCCATGAGGGACATGCTGGCATATATAACAGAGACGGTACGGCAGGGACGCGAGAAAGGTGCCGAGCCTCGCCGGAAACGTGTTGCAGCAACGGAACGCATTACCGTACCACCTCTGCTTACGACACATTGGGATCAGCATTCTCCCTACAATGGGATGTGTCCTGTGTGCTCCGATGACAAACAACGGGCTTTGGTCGGGTGCGTGGCTACGGCTACGGCACAGGCCATCTATTATTTCCGTAGGGACCTGCCCGGGGTACTTTTGGCCAGCACACCCACCTATTCCGGTGGGTATGAGAGTTGCAACGTTACGACGAGCATTCCCAAGGGAGCCCTGTTGGAATTTGACTTGATGTTCAACCAGTATAGCGATGCCTATCCCGAACATCTGAAGAACGCCATTGCCCTTTTCTGCTATGCCGTGGGAACTGCTTCCCGGTTGAGCTACTGGCACTCCACAGGCGGCTATATCACCCGGTCGAACGAGGCTATGCGTGACTATTTCGGACTTTATGGTACGTACCGCAATCGTGGAGATATGTCATTGAGCGAATGGGAAAGCATCATCTATCAGGACCTGGCAGAGGGTAGGCCTTTGATATTTGCCGGTTTCACTCAGGATTACGACAGTGGTCATGCCTTTAATCTCGACGGCTACGATGCGAAGACAGGCTTGTGGCATTTCAATTTCGGTTGGGCAGGCAGCGGTGACGGATGGTACACGTTGGACATGGACACGGGAGTCAACGGATACGGCAGGTCGCAGGAAATCGTTTACGGCATCACGCCGTTCCAGGCACCACGCAGGGATGCCGACATCCAGTGTGACAGCCTGTTCTACAAAGGGGTTTCCGATACTGTTAAGGTCAGCATCACCAATCACAGTACGTTACCCATCCGCCATTTCCGGCTGTACTATGCCGACCCGGAATCCGCTGTGAAAGGAACGAAATACATTGCGGTGGATTCCGTAAGCATAGGAGCCGATGAAACGAAGACCGTACCCTTCCTGCTCGAACCCAAGGAGACGGGTGCACTCCGCTTGTACGTTACGGTGGAGGACGGCGAACCGCTGGCATACAGGGACATTCAGGTGCGCGAATCCGCTTTGGACCTGTCCCTAAGTCAGTTCACGGCCCATTCAGCCGGACAGATACGTTCATCCGAAAACCGCTCGTTCTCGGTCATTCACCACAGCGAGGCCACCCTGGAAGCCGTGGTGCGCAATAGCCAGACGGCTACGCCGGGAAAGAGCAAGATACGATTCAAGCTGTACGAATGGAATCCGCAGACAGGCGAAGAGACGCTGAAAAGGAACAAGATCTTTTATAGTGTACCTTTCGGAACCGGAGAGAGCCAGGTCTTGAAGCACACCTTCACCAACCTGACCCAGGGTGCCTATTATGTTTGTCGCGTAATGAGCGACGAATGGCAGGACGGGGGCATTGCCGTACCATTCTATATGGACGAGAAATCCCTGGCTATAGACACCGTCCAGGACCATTGCGCTTTTGTTTCCGGAGAATGGGATGCCGACCTCTTTACGAAACTGGCCTCCGATACCCTGATAACCGCCTACGACTTGCGATCCGTCCGCCATTTGTCGGGAACTCCTGTAGCGGCCAATCCCAATGCCCTGTTCTATGTGGACAACCCGATAGAGGGGACGAACATCGTATGCAATGATGTGTGCGCCGACCTGCGGCTCCGTCAGGGCTTCGATTTCCGACCGTTGGCCCCCCTGCACGCCAGTCGGGTCAGCTATACGCCCGATTTTGTGCCAGGTGTCTATTATCCCATCCTGCTGCCGTTTGCCTGCGACTGTCCCAACGGTTATGTGGCCCGGTATGTGGACGAGGTGAACAGGGATGAAGTTCTTCGTACCACCCAGGTGAATCATCTGGAACAGGCCGTGCCCTACGTGGTACAGAGTTGCTATGGGCAGAATCTCCCCTTCACGGCTGAAGACGTGGATGTGGCGGTGGAACCCGACAGAGACCAGACAAAGCCGTTTGTGGGCAGTTTCGTGGCGCGGAAGCTTTATGGCGAGCGCTTCAACCGGGGCGACCGTATCCTGGCACTCGACACCAACCCCAGCCGGAATACTCCCTATTACGAATATTGCGACACCGCGTTTGTGGCGGCACCCTTCACGCCGTTGCTGTGCTATGCCAGCAAGTCCATACGGGCCACCTGCCAGGATTCCCAGGAGAAGGCCTGCCGCAAGCTGGCCGTGGGATTGAACAATGCCCTGGCGTTGCAGGAAAGATACCATACGGTGGTATGCGACAGTATGGACCGGGTAATGGACGACCTGATAGAACGCTCCCTGCTGTCGTGGCACAATCCGGAGGTTACGACACGTAGGGTAGACAGCCTGTTGCAGGAACTGGAACGTGTCAGTTCCGTCTATCCCTTGATGGTAGAGCAGACCTCCTGCCTGGTCGATTTCACGCCGCTTATCGTCAACCCCTCTTTCGAGAAGGGTAGTGCTATTGGTTGGGAGAAAGACGGCCATTCCTGGGTGCGTAACATCAACAACATATCCTATTACGTGGCATACCATGACGGGAACTTCTTCCTGCACAATTACGACGGGACACGTTCCACCCGCTTGGCGCAGACCGTCAAGGGACTGTTGCCCGGCTATTATCGGCTCTCCGCCCTTACGGGAACGGTCAAGGGTGGTTCCGTCAACCTGTTTGCCGGGGACAGCCTGTTGGTGGCACCCGCCTCGGAAAAGGGCGAATACTACTTCACGGAGTCCGTGATAGACAGCATCTGGGTGTCAGGCAGCGAACTCACCATCGGCATCCAGGGTGGCGACACCTGGTATAAATGCGACCGTTTCCGGTTGTTCTACCTGGGCAATCCCCAAGGACCGGCCACGGCCATAGCACCCGTCACGCCTCGCCCGTCACGCCCCGGTAAGAGTATCTATACCCTAGGCGGTATTCCCGTGACTACCCCCCGGCAAACGAAGCCCGGCACCCTGTATATCATAGACGGCCGAAAAGAGCTTAAATAATTCATAATGCATAATTAAGGCGACTCTATCTGCCGCTTTTGAAAGTCTGGCGAGCCATAGGCTGTTGACTATGGACAAAAATTGTGAGTTATGAATATAAAATTAGGTATTATGCATTGCATTATGCATTAATTTGTGTACTTTTGCACGCAATTTTCTGTTAAGACGAAAATGGAAGAAAAAAGATTGTTGACAATACAGGACATCTCCTGTGTAGGACAATGCTCACTCACGGTAGCACTGCCTGTTATTTCGGCATGTGGCATAGAAACGGCCATACTGCCCAGTTCCGTACTTTCCAACCATACCGCCCAGGGATTCTCCGGCTGGACGTTCTGTGACTTGACGAACGAGATGCCCAGCATCCTGGAACGCTGGAAGCAGGAACATATCGATTTTGATGCATTCTATACGGGCTATGTGTCCAAGGCACAGATACCCCATATTCTGGACATCATGCAGCAGACTGCCCGTCCCGGAGCCCTGCGCATCGTAGATCCCGTAATGGGAGACTATGGCAAGCTCTACAAAGGCTTCGACGAAGATTTCCCCCAGGAAATGAAGCGTCTCTGCCAGGGTGCCGATGTCATTCTGCCCAACCTCACCGAGGCCTCCCTCTTGTTGGGCATTCCATACGTGGAGAGCGGTTACGACCGTCAATATATCCAAGATGTCATGAAGCAGCTATATGCCCTGGGAGCCCGCAATGTCGTCCTAACCGGTGTCAGCTTCCGTCCGGACGAGCTGGGTGTAGCATGCTACGACGGCCAGGAACTCACCTATTATTTCACTCCACGCATGGATGTGCAGATGCACGGCACAGGCGATGTCTATGCCTCTTCATTTGCCGGAGCCCTTCTCCGTGGCAAATCTTTGCAGGAGGCTGCATCCATAGCTGCCGACTTCGTTGTGGAGAGTATCCGCAAGACACTCCCTTATCCCAACCATTGGTATGGAGTGAAGTTCGAGGAGGCATTGCCCTATCTTATCCAACGTTTAGGATAAGCTCGACCGACAAATCAATAAATGGGGACGCGATTGCGCCCCCATTTGTTGATGTCCTGCTGTTTACCAGGCATTTCCGTAACCATAATATTCGGAACGGTTATTATCCTCTGTTGGTACTTCATCGTCGTTGATGCCTGACAAGCTTCTGCAGAGCATGTGTGTCTGCTGCACTTCCACCACCTTCATGGTGGGTGTTTTATATTCTATCTTCATGTTTACTCTATTTCTTTAGGGTTTTCTTTCCGTTCTTAATCACGATACCCTTGTAATTCTTGACCGACATTATGCGATATGTAAAGATATTTCGCACTCTTGCAGAAAGGCAATTTCAGGCTCTGCAGGACACCTTTTCAACCGAGTGCACAAGACCAAGTAGACAGAGTGCACTCTGGGTAGTGGACAAAGTGCACTCTGAGTAGTAGACAGAGTGCACTCTGTAAAAAAGCCCATTTTTAGGCCCATTTTGGGAACATCAGCCGGGCAAAAGACCTTTAGTATAAACAATAAATTTTTTTTACCATATAAATGAATGTCAAGAATATCATTCGCTCTACCGTCCAGGATGGTGCAGTATCGGCAACGGGAGTCCACTACGTGGCAGCCAAGAATAAGTTAAGCAAGATTCGCTTTTGAACTATCGGCCGAACTAAAACCTAAATATTAATAAGGTACGCACGTACCTATTATAAATGGCCCCATACATCTCCGCGCCCTTATCATAGAACTCTTTTGGGCAGACAGGCACTGCTCTACAGGCATGCGCTCACAGCTCGTCTCCCATACAGTTTTTTCTGCTTGCCTATATTATTTTCCTTATACCTATGATATAAGGAGGAGATATGGCAACAAAGACTGGGAGAAATTTTGAATTATGAACCACATTCACTAACTTTGAGCCCATATTAACAATAAACAAATGAGAACAAGCGTTTTTTATACTTCGATAATTGCCCTTTTCGTCCTGTGCCTGATCGGCTGTACGGAAAAACTTGACGAGTCGGCACGATATGTATTCAAGGACAAGACGTTGACCGATTACCTGAGCTCCCACGAGGAATACAGCGAATATCTGCGACTGCTTGGCGAAATGCCCGTGAGCGAGATGTCATCTACCACACTCAGGCAGTTGTTGTCTGCCCGCGGTCACTATACGGTCTTTGCCCCTACGAACGAGGCTATCCAGACTTATCTGGAGGAACTGACCCGGAAAGGCGATTTCATGACAGAACCGACATGGGACGGTTTCCGCAGTACGAAGGTTCGGGATTCCATACGCAGGGGTATCGTGATGAACAGTATCGTTGATAGCGGGGATGGTATAGAGCCGTTTTATACGACGGACTTTCCTACGACGCAGAATGCGGAATTTCCCGTTAATAACATGGACGACAATAGACTGATCGTGCATTACGGGACATCGTCGGACGAGCCGGGACTGAGCATCGGCAATGCTCCCATAGACGAGAAGAACAGGGACATCCTGCTGACGAACGGCATCCTGCACATGGTAAGCAGGGTTGCTTCTCCGGGAAGCACCACGATGGGAAAATGGCTGGGACAGAACATCAACGAAAAACACGAGGGATTCTATGTCGCCTCCTTGTTGGCGAAGGCCGTGGGAATGCTGGACACATTGAGTCTGCAACAAGACGAGACATACGAGAGGATGTACCAGGCCGGTATGTTTACGGAGTGGGCGAACGGCGGCCATTTACCTGCACATAGGAAATACGGCTTTACCTATTTTGCCGAAACGGATGAATTCTGGTCGCAGGCCATAGGGAAACCTGCCATGGAAATCACGGTGGACGACGTAATCGCCTACTTGGTAAAACAAAATATTTATCCTGATGCCGTTAACGACAAAAACTTCCGAAATGAGAAGAATCTGCTTAACCAGTTCGTGACCTACCATTTCCTGCCATGTAAGCTGGCACCGAATCAGTTGGTGTTTCACTACAACGAATATGGCTACGATAGGAAGACTGGCGAACTGGGTGCCTCTATGTCGGAATATTATACCACCATGGGCAGACGCAGGTTGCTGAAGATAACGGAGAGCAAGGAGAGCAACGGAGTCTATCTGAACCGATTTGCGAATCTGGACAATGGGCGCCACGGGACGTATCACGAAATCTCGTGTGATGCAGACAAGACAGGACTCCTGATCGGAAAGGTCAGCCTGGACGAAGACGATTTGCTGAAGAACGGTTATGTATATCCCCTGAACGGCCTTTTGGCCTTTGATGAGCAAACCATTATCAACATGGGTACGGAACGCATACGTATCGATGCGTCGGCCCTTTGTCCGGAATTCCTGAACAACGATATCCGAATGAGCCTGATGTACGAGGTAACCTATTTTGTGCCTAATAAACTGTACAGATACCTGGATGATTACTGGTTGTCGGAGTCCACGCGCATGTTATACAACACGGCCCGTTCCTACTTGCCGCCCAACCTGGGAAACGATGAGTTCCTGATCTACGGCAACCAGGATTATATCCTGCGCTTGCCTCCCGTTCCCCGTCGCGACACATACGAACTTCGCTATTCCTGTTCGAATGTGCCTCTGTACGTAGGCGTGTTCCAGATTTTCTTCGGCGAAGACCCCGACCGGTTGCCTACCGTAGGTATTCCCCTGGACTTCAGAATGGGCGGAATGTATTACATCTCCGGTAAAGAGAGCCACATGGGGTGGGAAGAAGATACCGAGGATGACGACTACAATGCCGAGGTGGACAAGAAACTGAGGAACAACGGGTTTATGAAGGCTCCCAACATCTATATGTCCGGCTCCAACCCATGCCGTACCGACCATCGGCTGACACGCCGTATCTTGGTGCGCCAGACCATGGATCCAGACAAGACCTACTATCTGCGCCTGCGAAACTGCATTGACGTGGAAAACAGCCAGCTGTTCTTCGACTACCTGGAATTCTGCCCCAAGTCGGTTTACGACAACCCGGAAACACCGGAAGACGTCTGGTAGGCGAACGGCATAGCAAAAAAAGGGGGGGTGCAAATGTGTCCCCCCCCCTTTGCTTCTGCCTTGTGCTATCTATTTCCCTGCGGCCTTTTTAGCACGCAGGACAATGAACTGCTTGGCTCCTACTGTCAGGTTGACGGTATTTCCCTCCGGCACTACGGTATGGGAGGCGGGAACGATGGTCTGTAGTGCGTCCACGGTGTTCTCTCCGTCGTAGTTGCTGCAATCCAGGACGGTGGCCGAGGCTTCGGAGATTCCGCGCTTCCAACCGTCGAACTTCACACATACCTGCTGGGAGCTACCGCTGGTGTTTACCAGCTTCACGATACCCTCCTGGGTGTCTTTGTCGTAAACAGCACTGGAATACAGGCCGTCCTCGCCGTGGGGCGTGGCTACGGACTGGGTGCTGGACAGCATGTTCGTACCTTTGTTCTGGGCGTACAGGGCCTGGACATAGTAACTGGCCGTCTTGGCCACACGCAGGTTGTCGAACCAGATGAGGTCGGGACGCCATTGCCATCCGTCAACGTGGGCGAAGAGGGGAGCGTAGGCGGTCATCTGCACGATGTCGGCATTGCGCTCAAAACCCGTCATGATGGCTGCTTCGTAGATGCTGGCCCCGGCGTGGTTCCATTTCTTTCCCCCGTCGTGACAGGCGTATTCACCGGCAAAGACTTTCGGTCCCTTTCGGTCGTAGGTGTCGTAGCGGTCCACGTTCTCCAACAGCCATTTGGCTGGGCGGTAATAGTGCTCGTCGATGAGGTCGGCCTTCTCCTTGCGCATGAAATCCCAGCCGTTCTTGAAATCCTCTTCTTCCAGGTTGGGCGATGCTGCCGCGATAATCTTTATTTCAGGATGAGCCTTGCGTACTCCGTCGGCCACAATCTTATAGCGGTCGAAGTAGAACTGTCCCCACTGCTCGTTGCCGATACCCAGGAATTTCATGTTGAAGGGTGCGGGATGCCCCATGTCGGCACGCAGCTTGCCCCACTTGGTGGAAACGTCTCCGTTGGCAAACTCTATCAGGTCGTTGCAGTCATCGATGAAGGGTTGCAGGTCTTTCTGGGTGGCTGGTACATGGGCGGCCTCATTCTCCCAGTTCTGGTATTGGCATACCATACCTACGTTCAGTATGGGAAGCGGTTCGGCACCGATTTCCTCGGACAGCACGAAATACTCGTAGAAACCCAGGCCGTAGGTCTGGTAGTAGTCGGCAAAGAAGCGGTTTGCAAAGCAACTCTGCCAGCGGTTCATGTTGATGGGACGGTTCTCGACGGGACCTACCGTGTTCTTCCACTGATAGCGGTTGTCCAGGACGACACCCTCCACGATGCAACCGCCGGGGAAGCGGAATACGCCGGGGTGCATGTCGGCAAGCGTCTGTGCCAGGTCGCGGCGCAGACCGTTCTCGTGGCCCTTCCAGGTATCTACGGGGAACAAGCTGACGTGTTCCACATCGCAGACGCCTGTACCGCTGGCACCGTTCTCATCGCACAGGAAGAGACGCAGCTGGGCGCGGCTGATGGTGCAGGGACTCTTGATGGTGAGGGTGTATTTCTTCCACTCCTTAGAATTCACGGTGAGTTCTTCTTGGGCCAGCATCTGGTTCTCCTGCATGCTGTTCTCGTCGATGAACTGGACACGTAGTTTCTGTGTCTTACCCTCCGGCACGCGGGCCCAGACGGAGAAACGGTACTCGGCATCCTGTTGCAGTCCGATGCCGAAGAAGCCCTCGTTCTGCAATCCGGTCCAGACCTGATGGTGGCCGGGACTGCTCAAACGCACATAATGGGGGTTGCGCTCGAAGGGGCCGTCCTCGCGTACCTCTACCTTGCCGAACGCTTTCCACCCCTGTAGGTAATTGGAGGTGAACTCGAAGGAACGGTTCTTTACGAGCTCGGCATACAGGCCTCCGTCGGCTGCAAAATTGATGTCCTCGAAGAATACTCCATACATTGTACTCTGGATGGGCGCACCGGGCTTGGTGGCCTTTACGGTTACGATGTTGTCCTGTGCCTGAACGGAGAGGCAGGACATAGCCATGGCTATTATCGACAGGCGTAACCCTTTGGTCAGTTCATGATTCATAATTCAGCATTTATTAAATTTTGTTGTTCGTTTTGAATTGTGCATTCTTTCATTATGCATTGTGCATTATGCATTATATTTTCAGTCCCATTTCGGCTGCACGTTGTAGGACAAGCTGCCAGGCTGCATCGTGGTCGTTGGGTATCTGGCTGTCCCAGATGGCATCCTTTACCGCCTGTTTCAGCAGGCCTATCTCGCGGCATGGGGCGATGCCGAAGGCCTTCATTATCTCCTCTCCCGTAATGGGATTCTGCCAGGTACGGTAATTGTCGCGCTCCTGCAGGTCAACGAGCTTCTGGCGTACCAACTGGAAGTTGTCCAGGAATTTCTGTTTCCGCTGCTGGTTCTTGCTGGTAATGTCTGCCTCGCACAGTTTCATCAGGTCGTCGATGTCCTCCCCAGCCTCGAACAGGAGGCGACGCACGGCAGAGTCCGTTACCACATCGTCTGCTATGGCTATGGGGCGCATGTGCAGGGACACCAGTTTCTCCACGTATGCCATACGCTCGTCCGTAGGCAGTTTCATACGGCGGAAGATGGGGGCAATCATTTTCTGCCCCAGAAAATTGTGGTTGTGGAAGGTCCAGCCCGTGCCGTTCTCCCACCGTTTGCTCTTGGGCTTCCCTATGTCATGGAGCAGGGCAGCCCATCGCAGCCACAGCGATCCGTCGCATGCGGCTATGTTGTCCAGTACCTCCAAGGTATGGAAGAAGTTGTCCTTGTGAGCCCGTCCGTTGCGCACCTCTACCCCCTCCAAAGCCGCCAGCTCGGGAAAGATAAGCGGGAGGAGTCCGCAGCGCGACAGTTCGATGAACCCGATGCTGGGTATGGGGGAGAGCAGGATTTTGTTCAGTTCGTCTATGATGCGTTCCCCCGAGATAATCTTTATCCGTTCTGCGTTGCGGGACAACGCCTGTTGCGTCTCGTCCTCGATCTGGAAACGCAACTGGGTGGCGAAGCGCACGCAGCGCATCATGCGCAGGGGGTCGTCGCTGAATGTGATGTCGGGATCCAGCGGGGTGGCGATGATGCCGTCCTCCAGGTCCAACAACCCATCGAACCGGTCCACCAGTTCACCGAACCGGTCCTTGTTCAGGCAAACGGCCAGGGCGTTGATGGTGAAGTCGCGACGGTCCAGGTCATCTTCCAGGGTTCCGTCCTCCACAATGGGCTTACGGCTGTCGTGGCTGTAGCTTTCGCGGCGGGCTCCCACAAATTCCACCTCCGTATGGTGATATTTAACCTGTGCCGTACCGAAATTGCGAAACACACTCACGTTGGCTCCGCGCCCTAACCGTTTTCCCAGTGCTTCTGCCACCTGGATGCCTGAGCCTACCACTACACAGTCGATGTCCTGACTGGGCCTTTCCAGAAAGAGGTCGCGCACGTAGCCACCTACCACATAGCATTCCACCCCCAGTTCATCGGCCGTCTGTCCTATCTGTCGAAAAATGGCCGTGTCCAGCAAGCGAGCCAAGTCTTGGTTGCTCAAATTCCTCATACTCGTTTCTAAATTTCTTGCAAAAATACGATTTTTACCTGATTTTGCCACGGAATATGAAACAAAAATACTAATTTTGTGCGACATTAAGTAAAAACCACATACAGACATTACCAAGACTATTGCATAACTCATAATTCATAAGGCTATGATAGAATATCTGAAAGGTGAATTGACGGAACTGACCCCCACTTTGGCCGTGGTGGAATGCCATGGGGTGGGATATGGTGTAAACATATCCCTGAACACGTATGCTGCTATTCAGGGCAAGCAGCAGGTGAAACTATTTGTCTATGAGGCTGTCAGGGAAGATGCCTATCAATTGTGGGGGTTTAGCACCAAGACGGAACGGGAATTGTTCCTGCTCCTGATAACCGTGAGTGGCATAGGAGCCGGTATCGCCAGGATGATCCTTTCGGCTATGACACCGGCGGAACTGTGTGGCGTCATCAGTAGTGGCAACGACAAACTGTTGAAGCAGGTCAAGGGTATCGGCCCCAAGGCGGCTCAGCGCATCATCGTGGATTTGCGCGACAAGATAGCTACGCTGGATGTGGAGATGGCTCCCGGCAGCAGTATTCCCTCTGGTGCAACTGCCGTTAACAAGGAGGTGCAGGACGAGGCCGTGGCGGCATTGTCTATGCTTGGTTTCAGCCCGGCTCCCGTGCACAAGGTCGTAGGACAGATTCTGCGCGACGAACCGGATGCTACGGTCGAACGTGTTATAAAATTAGCCTTGAAAATGCTGTAATCCTATGCGACTGCGCTACGCTTTCCTGCTTGTCGTATTGCTGTGTGTCCAGCGGACTTTTCCACAGCAATGGGTGGTAAGTGACGCTCTCCATCGTGCGGCTTGTAGCACTCCTGAGGATTTTCGCGTATATGAGGGGCGTGGCGGAAGGGGATTCCTTATTTCCGGGGACGGAGGGGACAAGCCCGTCGTATTGGCCTATTCGGAACAGGGCAATCTGGAACGTGCTCTCAGGAATCCGAATTTTCAGTGGCTCCTGAATGTGCTGTCGGCATCGGGCATTCACAGGAAACCGGAATGGACATACGAGAATGGTCTGCCTGAATATGTAGAGCCCCTGCTCACGGATACGTGGCATCAGTATGCCCCTTATAACAACCAGATGCCGGTCGTGGACGGGCAACATTGCGCCACGGGTTGCGTGGCACAGTCCATGGCGCAGGTCATACGCTATCATCGCTATGCTCGTGGCGGTACGTCGTACACCTATACGGATTCTCTGGGCTGTGGGCAGACGCTGACTGCCGATATTCCTGTCGATGGGTATGATTTCGATCAGATGCTGGATGAATACGTGGAGGGGTATTATACGGCCGGACAGCTGGAAGCCTTGTCCCGTCTGCTTTCGGATTGCGGCATTGCCGTGAACATGAAGTATGGGGTGCAGGCAAGTTCGGCACAATGCGTGTTCCAGTCACAGGCCCTGGTGAACCTGTTCGGTTACGATGAAGGCCTGCAGATGTACTACCGCGATTTTTTCACCTACAGGGAATGGGTGCGGATGTTGAAGGAAGAACTGGCCGAGGGAAAGCCTATCCTGATGGCCGCCAAGTCCCCCTCCCTGTCTCATGCGTTCTGCTGCGACGGCTACGATGCCGACGGACTCTTCCATCTGAATCTGGGCGAGGGTGGCGATGCCGATGGTTATTACTATCTGCCATACCTGACGCCCAAGCAACCCGAATGGTACGACGAGGACAGTCCTGAGGGAGGCATGAATCTGTTGCAGTCTGCCACGGTGGGCATACGACCTGCCTGCAGTACTCCGTCTGCCCAGTCCTATGCCTTTGGCATGGCCGCCATAGAACCGTTGTCCGGCCAGACGGACCGTCAGGGGGAACTTACCTTGATAACTAAGGATATGGGGAACATCGGGTGGAATATCTGCCCTTATCCTGTGGAGCTCCTGTTGAAAAAAGAAGACGAGACCGTGGCGGTCCTGGCACACTACGACCACGACTTTCAGTTGTGCGAAGTAACGGGTGTCTGTTATACCGACACGTTATCCTTTGTTATACCCGAGGAAGTGAGTGACGGACTCTACCGCGTGGTGGCAGCCGTGCAGGACGGACAGGGTAAGTGGAACGAGGTGCGCACGAGTGTGGGAACGCCCAATTACCTCTTGTTGCAGATAGAGCAAGGTACGTTGAGCCTGTTTGCCGATGAGGCTGGTACGGCTCGGTTGACCTTGGAACATGTGGAATTCCCGGATACAATCGTCCGTGGCACAAATCCCGAGTTCGCCTTCACCCTGCGAAACGGCAATACAGAGTATTGTGGTCGTTTTTATGTAATACTGGAACCCGAGGACGGTGGCAACAACTGCCTGATTCAGTATCAGGGCCTGACGATGGATCGGGAGGAACAGACTCGCCGTTCTTTCCATCGTACCCGTGTAAACATCAAGGCAGGAACGTATCATCTACGCCTTTCCTACGACCAGAATCTGTTCAATGACAGCCTCGTGTGGTTTTCCCAGGAACCCCTGAAAACCGTACAGGTGGTGGAAAAGACCGATGCCATAACGCAACCCAGCGTCTCACCGGCGTGTGACAGGTGGTACGACTTGCAGGGACGCCCGTATTCGGGACAACCGATGTGTGTAGGGAAGAATAAGAAAATATTGAAGTCAACAACAAAACGATAATTCCGCATTCTGCATTATGAAGGTCGAAGAGCTCGATGAAGTCAATTATGAATTGAACATGAAGCATTGTATATCGGCTGCTAAGGAAGCCGGAGCCGAGATATTGAAAATCTATGATTGTCCGGAAAGTGATTTCGGCATACAGATGAAGTCCGACAACAGTCCGCTCACACTTGCCGACAAGGCAGCGCATCGTTGTATCCAGTCACGCCTGGAACCCTTGGGTATTCCGATCCTGAGTGAGGAAGGCATTCATCTGCCCTATTCGGAAAGGAAAGAGTGGAAACGGCTATGGGTTGTCGATCCACTGGATGGAACGAAAGAATTCATAAAGAAGAACGGAGAGTTTACCGTGAACATCGCCCTGATAGAGGACGGCGTGCCTGTGTTGGGTGTTGTCTATGTGCCCGTTACGGATACCTTGTATTACGGCGTACAGTCTCAGGGAGCCTGGAAACAGGTAGGGGAGAATCCCGCCTCTCCCTTGTCGGGAAAGCGCGAAGGTACAGATGGTGTCTTTCGCGTGGTGGCATCCAGGAGTCATCTGAATGCAGAAACGTTGGCGTATGTCGAAGAAATGCGTCGCATGCATGGCCAGGTGGAGATGGTAAGCCGGGGCAGCAGCCTGAAGATATGTATGGTGGCGGAGGGAGAAGCCGATGCCTATCCACGTTTCGCCCCTACGATGGAGTGGGATACGGCAGCAGGCGATGCCATAGCCCGTTCGGCTGGAAAGAAAGTGATAAACGTGGAGACCGGCAACTCCCTGCTGTATAACAAGGAGAATTTGCTGAATCCGTGGTTTCTGGTGGAATAGGCCTCCTCATAGTATATACAAGGGCGAACAAACAAACAAAACAAAAAAGGGGGCGCACGAGTGCGTCCCCTTTGCTTATTTCTTCTTCCAATCGCTCAGGTCTTGTGGTTCCTGTATGATGGAAGGTATCTTGGCGAAAATGGCCTTCAGACGTTCCGTATCGAACTTCTTGCCACGGTCGTAGTAATAGATACCGTTCTTCTCCTGTTCCACGTCGGTAATCTGGGTGTAGCAGTAACCCACGATATGCTTGCAGGCTGCGATGGCATCGATTTCCTTCTCCAGGATGCTGTAGAAATCTTCCATTGAATCGATGTTGCCGCCATAGCCCCAC
>JAZLIY010000120.1:0-5296 GCA_045617645.1 Bacteroidaceae bacterium
GTCCAGGTTACCTGCAGGTGTACTTTGGCAGGAACATCGGCATATAGAACAGTCTCTGTGCTGGCATCAGTAACAACTTCCACGTTCTGGCTTTCCTTCATGAAGGCAACACCGTTTACCTGATCGGCAGAAATGGTAACCTGTTCGTATGTTTCGTTGTTCATGAAGATGAGGTCTTCGCCATCCTTATAAAGATACTGATAGGGGCGACGCTCAACACGTACGTCTTCCAGCTTTTCGCCAATGTTGAAGCGACGTTCGATAACATAGCCGCTGACAACGTCCTTCAGTGTAACGTTCATAATGGTGTTCCCCTTGCCCGGTTTGCGGTGCAGGAAGTCGATGCAGAAATAGAGCTTTCCGTCCATACGGATGCAGGTGCCCTTCTTGATGTCCTGTGAATTAATCATAAAAACTTGTAAATTTGTATTATTTGTTTGTTTTCGCGCTGCAAAGGTACGAAATAAAGTGAAAAGTGAAAAGTGAAAAGCGAAAAATAATAGAGAAGATTTGTGCAATTAGAAAAAAAATCCTAATTTTGCACCCCGAATTGGTATAGACAAACAATAAAAGAAAAAATACAGATATGAAAAGAACATTTCAGCCCCACAACCGTCGCCGTAACAACAAGCACGGTTTCCGTCAGAGAATGGCTACTGCCAATGGCCGTCGCGTATTGGCTTCCCGTCGTGCAAAGGGACGTAAGAAGCTGACCGTTTCTGACGAAACACATGGTAAGTAAATTAAAAAAGCTCCATGAATAGGAAAGAAGTAAGGCTGACTTACTTCTTTTTTTGTTTTATTTGGTATCTTTGAACTGCCGTCTGATAATACTTCCGCTCGGCAGTACGAAAAAAAAGGTCTTTTCTTTTGTACTGCGCTTGCTTATTCGTATCTTTGACGCGCAAAAACAGATAGGTTTAGATTCATTATGGCATCGAATGGTTTTTTTCGCAAAATATTCAGCCCATTGATATGGGGTAATCTTTTGGTGATGTTCCTCCTGATTGTACTTTTGGCCGTGGCGGCATGGTTCGCAATGGCTATTTACACTCGTCATGGAGAGAGCGTAAACGTGCCAAATGTCACGAATATGATTTTCGATGATGCACGATATGCCTTGGAGAATGCAGGGTTGAAGGCTGTGGTGGTGGATTCCTCCTATAATCGTAATTTACCCGCCGGCAGTGTACTGGATCAGATACCAGCCAGCGGGAACAAGGTAAAGGAGGGGCGTGAAATCTATCTGACGCTGAATCAGGGCCAGACGCCTACGTTAATGATACCTGACATAGCCGACAACAGTTCCTTGCGTGAGGCCGAATCAAGTCTGAAGGCATTGGGCTTTAAACTGGGTCCCATCGAATATGTGGAAGGTGACAAAGACTGGGTCTTGGCTGTTAAGTGCCGTGGCCAATATGTGGTGGCCGGTGACCGTGTTCCCATCGATGCACCGATTGTGCTGGTGGTGGGTAACAATGAAATAGAAGGTTATGGTGTGGAGGAAGGTGAAGATGTTGAATCGGTAACGTTGGAATCCGACGAAGATATACCCGAAATGGATAACCTGACGAATGAGTAATCTGTATGATGATATAGATGAAATGGAGGATGATTTCCTGGATGAGGAAATTCCTTTGGAAGCTTCGGGTCAAGAAGAACATGAGCATTGGCGCATTGTTGCAGATAAGGGCCAGAATGTGATGCGTGTGGACAAGTTTCTGATGGACCACATGCCAGACACAAGCCGTAACCGCATACAAAAAGCCGCTGAAGCAGGCTGCATACGTGCCAATGATCGTCCCGTAAAGAGCAACTACAAGGTGAAACCTGGTGATGTGGTAACGCTCGTTTTGGATCACCCTAAGCGCGACTGGGAAATCGTTCCCGAAGAAATCCCCCTGAAGGTGGTTTACGAGGATGCCGACCTCATGGTCATAGACAAACCAGCAGGAATGGTAGTGCATCCCGGTTGCGGCAACTATACAGGTACGTTGGTAAATGCCATTGCTTGGCACATGAAAGATGACAAGACATTTGATCCAAACGACCCTACGGTAGGGCTGGTGCATCGTATAGACAAGGATACGAGTGGATTGTTGGTAGTAGCAAAGACCCCAGAGGCAAAAACGGACTTGTGCAAGCAGTTTTTCGTAAAATCGACGAAACGTCAGTACAACGCGCTGGTGTGGGGACATTTTGATGATGAGGAAGGACGTATAGAGGGCAACATAGGAAGGAATCCTAAGGACCGCCTGCAGATGGCGGTATTTCCACCGGAAAGCGAAGTGGGAAAGCCTGCCGTTACACATTATCATGTTTTGGAACGGTTGGGGCATGTTGCATGGGTAGAGTGTGTGCTGGAAACAGGACGTACTCACCAGATAAGGGTTCACATGAAACATATCGGGCATACATTGTTCAATGACGAACGGTATGGCGGAGATGAAATATTGAGGGGCAACCAGAGCGCAAGCTACAAGCAGTTTATCCATAATTGTTTTCTGGTTTGTCCACGTCAGGCCCTTCATGCCAGGACTTTGGGTTTTGTGCATCCTCGTACGCACGAAGAGATGTTCTTCTCCTCTCCCATACCTGCCGACATGGAAGCCCTGTTGGAAAAATGGAGAAATTATTATCGGAACATACAATGAAAAGAACAATAGCTATTGTCTGTGGAGGTGACACCTCCGAGCACGATGTCAGTATGCGAAGTGCAGTCGGCATCGCCTCTTTCCTGGACAAGGAACGTTATATGGTTTATATCGTAGAGATTCATGCGGGAAAGTGGAATGTAATCTTGGAAGAAGGAACACGCGAGAACGTAGATAAAAACGACTTTACATTTTCTGTGAACGGTGAACGGATAAGGCCTGACTATTGCTATATTACCATTCATGGCGTGCCTGGAGAAAATGGTATCCTGCAAGGCTATTTCGACCTGATAGGGATGCCATACAGCACCTGTAACGTGTTGGTAGAAGCCATGACATACGACAAATTCGTTCTCAACAACTATATGCGTTCTCTTGGTGTCAGCGTAGCGGATAGCCTGCTCATACGGCAAGGTCACGACCAGGAGGTGAAGGATGGGGACATCGTGAGCCGTATAGGCTTGCCTTGTTTCGTGAAGCCGGCCAGTGGTGGAAGTAGCTTTGGCACAACGAAAGTAAAAACGGCCGATTGTTTGCGTCCTGCAATTGATCTGGCATTGAAGGAAGGGGAGGATGTGATGGTTGAGGCATTTATGGAGGGTACAGAAGTTACTTGCGGATGCTACAAGACGAAACAGAAATCTACCGTCTTTCCTATAACGGAAGTCGTACCGGCCAATGAATTCTTCGACTATAATGCCAAATACAACGGCGAAGTGCAGGAAATAACTCCCGCCAGGTTAAGTGACAAACTGACCCATCGTATCCAGACATTGACGAGTACGTTATATGACATCCTCGGTTGTCACGGCATTATCCGTATTGACTATATCATCACAAAGGGAGAACATATCAATCTGTTAGAAATTAATACGACCCCAGGTATGACGGCTACCAGCTTCATTCCCCAACAGGTGCGGGCTGCAGGTTTGGACATAAGGGACGTAATGACTGATATTATAGAAGACAGCTTTTCATGAACGTGCCATCAGAATTCGACGAGATACGCCCTTATAACGATGAGGAAGTAAGAACGGTCATAGATGAACTTCTCTGCGACCGCCAGTTCTCCCTCGTATTAAAGGGGCTTGTTCCATGGCTTCCGGAGTGGCTTCGCAATACATTGTTCCGTATGGCCTTAATCGGAGTGCATGGTACATTGGATCTCCAAAAACGTTTTATGGTACCACTTGTGAAACATGTGTTGCGAAAGACAAGCAAAGGTGCCACGTTCTGTTACGATGATATTTCACGTGGAGCAGATCGTTATACGTTTGTGAGCAACCATCGCGATATAGTTCTGGATAGTGCCATATTGGATGTGATGCTTCATGATAATAAGTTTGAAACAACCTGCGAAATAGCTATTGGCGATAATCTGCTCATCCATCCATGGATTAAAAAGTTCGTCAAACTGAATAAGGCGTTTACCGTAAAACGTGGTCTTGGTCCTCGTGAATTACAACAAAGCAGTCAGTTGATGAGCCAATATATGCATTATGCAGTGAACGAGAAACACGAGAATATATGGATAGCCCAGCGTGAGGGACGAGCAAAAGATAGCAACGACAGGACTCAGGTAAGTGTGCTGAAAATGTTGGCAATGGGTGGAGAAGGCTCTCCTGTTGAAAGGTTGAAGGATTTGCATATCGTGCCTCTGTCTATCAGTTATGAATATGATCCGTGCGATTATTTGAAGGCACAAGAATTCCAACAGAAACGTGATAATCCAGATTTCAAAAAAAGTCAGCAGGATGATTTGAATAGCATGAAAACGGGAATTTTCGGATGTCATGGCCATATCCATTACGAGGCAGCTCCCTGTATAGATAGCTGGCTGGATGAATTGACAGACGTACCCAGGGTAGATTTCTATCCAGAGGTCGCACGTCGAATGAATCAGGAAATTTATAAACGTTATCGTTTATATCCTGGAAATTATGTGGCCTTTGACGAATTAAAGAAAACATGTCTTTATGCTGATAGTTATTCTCGGAGTGACAAGAAATGTTTCGATACATACATTGATAGCCAGTTGAAAAAAATACAATTGGAAAATCCCGACGAAGCATTCTTACGCGAATGTCTTCTGACGATGTATGCAAATCCGTTGATTAATCAGCAAAGAGCCAAAGATGTGAGATGAAGCGTTTGATTCTTTTTTCCAGTCTTATCTGTTTATGTTTCTCTTGTAGCGAAAAGAAGGAAGCATATCCCAGTATTGTATCTGAATTTGCAGATATCTTTTCTGATAATCGAGGGTCGTTTGTCAGGTTTATGACAGACGATAATAAGATATTCTCGATTCAGAATCAAGTAACTGGATATCAACCAAATGCGTGTTATCGTGGTGTCTGTGGCTATGTCCCGGACGGAACGTATGCCACCCTCTATCAGTTGGATGCAGTGTATATCCTTCGCGATTCAACATCCAATGTATGTCACGATCCCGTAAACGTTACCAGCATTTGGCGTGCTGGCAAATATATTAATATGCAGTTGGCTCCAAAAACACATGGAGGCGGTCATTTTTGGGGCTATAGCACGGATTCAGTCCGTATTGGGCATATATTCCTGAGCTTGCATCACGATCAAAATAAAGATCCATTGGCATACAGCGAAACGGTTTATGCCAGTTTGCC
>JAZLIY010000121.1:0-64297 GCA_045617645.1 Bacteroidaceae bacterium
GATGCTATAGTCTCGATAGATGCTATAGTCTCGATAGATGCTATAGTCTCGATAGATGCTATAGTCTCGATAGATGCTATAGTCTCGATAGATGCTATAGTCTCGATAGATGCTATAGAGGGGATAGATGCTATAGTCTCGATAGATGCTATAGTCTCGATAGATGCTATAGAGGGGATAGATGCTATAGAGATTATAGAGTGACAATATGTCAAAAGGTAACGCCCGCGGAGTTTAACTTTGTGGGCGTAATTCGTAATTCATAAAGATATGATTGGTACTATTTTAGGTCTTGCTACGAGTGCAGGTTCCAGCATCTTCGGAGGCATCAAGGCCCATAAGGAGAACGAGCGTTACAAGAAAGAGCTCAATGACCTGCAGAAGAAGCAGAACGATTTCTATGCCGAGCGATATAACCAGGACTATACTCAGCGTGCAGACGTACAGCGACTGTTGGCACGAGCCTCCGATGAAGCGCGTAAGCAGATACAGGCCGCTCAGGGAGCGCAAGCCGTAATGGGTGGCAGTGACCAAGCCGTTAACGACGCGCGGTCCGCCGCCAACGCAGGTCTCGCCAACACTTACGCACAGGTGGCGTCTCAGGCCGGAGCCTATAAGGATGCGTTGGATGCCCAGCAGCAGAAGAACGAGGCCGGCATGTCGCAAGCCTGGCAGAACTACTATGCGCAGAGTGCCGCCAACAGCCAGAGCGCCGCCTCGCAAGGCATGAAGGCCGGTATGGACCTGGTTCAAGCCGATGCCAACTATTACCTGAACGGCAAGGACTACTACGACAACCAAGGTAACTTGATAAAGAGCAGAGACCTGTTTCTGGATATGTTCAGGAGATAGGATAGGATAGATGCTATAGATTAGATAGATGCTATAGATTAGATAGACAGATTATAAAGAATATCTCACGATGATAGATCCAAAGCTATTTCAGAACCCGGCGTTCGTCCGATACAATGCCAGCGTACCCAACAGCCTGTCCGGAATACAGTCCGTTATCCGTCAGCCGATAATCCAGCGGACGGACGCACAACAACCAGCAGCTGACGCTACTGGAACGGTGGCAGGAACGGGGGCAAACATTCCCGATATGGCCACCATAGAGCCGGGCGAAAGGCCGGAAGAGAGCGCCTACCGTTTCAACCAGGACTTCACGGAGCGATATGCCACGAAGCCCATGAGTGAGGAAGAGCAGCAGAGGAGGGCCAGAGGGGCCTCATCTTCCGCTGCCGTAGGCGCGCTGGGCAATGCCATGAGTGCGTTCAGCAACCTGGCCTTTACCGGCGGTGTAGCACCCACGCAGGTGATACCCGATGCATACGACCCCAGCAAGGGTATACAGGCCATGCGGGCAAGAGAGGAAAGCGCCCTGGACAAGTATATCCGCGAGAGACAGGCTGCAAGGCAGATGGACATCAACGAGTACAACAGAGCCAACGACCAATGGCTGAAAGCCGTTGGCATGAACAACGATGCCGCTGCCAAGCGTTTCAGCGTGGAGATGCAGAAGGCCAACGTTGCCCAGCAGCAGAAGAACTACGAGCAGAAGCGGCAGGACGACCTTGACAGGCAAGCATGGGAGCAGCAGTTCAAGGAGAACGAGTCAAAGCGTCAGGACGCCTACCAGAGAGGACAGCTCGGACTGGGTTATGCCCGTCTCAATATGGAAAAGGCCGACAAGGCCGAGCAGCGCGCCATCCAGCGACTGGCCTACAGCATGGGTTACGGAGGCGGAAGGGGCAAGTCAGGCGGCACGAACCTGCATATCCCCACCTACGCCTACGATGCCAACGGCCGTCCGGCCCTGTTGCCCGGCGGCGCCGACATACGTGTAGATGCCAACAACGTTACCGCCTTGGGCAGGATCTCCGACCTGTTACCCGAAGAGGTGTACCAGAAACTTACCATGGACTTGATGAGTGCCGGGCAGGACGAGAAGAAGATGCTGGCCGCCTATCAGAAAGCCCTTGGTTCGGTACATAGCTCATACCCCAACGAGAGTGCGAGGATCTATCAGGAGATGCTGGCTTCCGGCATGTTGGCTAATGGGCAGCAGCAACCGACCGCACAACAGCAACCGACCGCGAACGCGACGGGAACGGTGGCCGGAACGGAGGCGGGAGGTAAAGTTCTGTGGAGGCAAGGCAACGAGGCAGCGAACGACGATGAAAACACCGTACCGGGGCTGAGGAGGAAGTAGGATAGGATAGGATAGATGCTATAGATGCTATAGAGGATATAGAGGATATAGATAAAAACACGAAATAAACGGAATCATGGCAGTTAACGACAATTATAAATGGCTATACGACAGCGCGACAAAGGAAGGTTTTAACGTAGGTTCTTCATTGGAAGAGTTCACCGGGGTGATGAAAGACCCCGAGTCGCGTAAGTGGGTTTTTGACAAGGTGCGTTCCAAGGGCTATGACCTGGGCGATTACACGCAGTATGAGGAGGCCCTCGGCTTCAGCAACAAGCAGAACCGTGAGATGGCCAACCAGTGGAATATAGATGCGTATGAGAGGAGCCGGCAACCGACCGCACAACAGCCGACCGCACAACAGCCGACCGCGAACGCGGACGGAACGGTGGCAGGAACGGGCAGCAATTCCTTCAACGGTGCGCAGACCGAGCAGGAGCGCAATGCCATGAAGGAGTTCTACGAGAACGGAGGCGGCAAGGAGCAGTTGAGTCGGGCCGAGGAGCAGATAGGCAATGTCGTGGACGAGAAGTCCTGGGCGAAAAAGGTCTTCGGTGACGGCGACAGCTCTGAAGAAAGAGCCCTTCACGGAGCCGTCAATGCCGTATTCAAGAACGCCCCCACCGCCATTAAATACTTTACCGACATAGCACAGCGCTGGATAGATCCCGAATACGGCCAGGCAAGATCCTTACAGGAAAAGATAAAAGAGACCAAGACGTTGCTGGACGAAGCCGCCCATTCCGGAAACAGTTGGGGCGACCGTCAGTTGCTGGGAATCTTAAGAGGCGCTTGGGACTCGGCCAGCAATATCCGAACCTGGGATTTCGGTGTCAACGACCTAACTGATACCTATAATATCAACAACCTGCTGGATAAGGCAGAGAGCGGAGAGGACTTGACCGCCAGTGAGCAAAGCCTTCTGGATGCCTGCGCCCTGACCGAAGGACTGCAGCAAGCCTACCAGGATGATGTATCCATGGGTTACCGAGTAGGGGCCAGCGTACCACAGAGTGCAGGTTTCGCCGCCAGCATCGCCATGAACCCCATAGGCGGTTTGGGCAAGAACGCCGCCAAGGGCATCGTACAGAGTCCTTTGATACGACAAGTAGGCCGACGTTTCGGCAAGTGGGGTATGCGAACCCTGTATGGGGCGACACGCGCCACAGGTGATGCCGCAGAAGCCCTCGTAACGACGATGACAACCGGTCTGCCCAGAACCCTATCCAACATAGGTGAGCGCATGGAAGGCCAGGCCGCAGGAGATTTCAGAGAAGACGGAACATACGCCTACGTTGGGCAGGAAGGAAGAGAAGACGCAGAGACGGCAACGCGAAAAGGCCTCATCTCATCCTTCTTCGAGAATGAGAGTGAGATGGCAGGCGAGTACCTGGAACCCGTCAAGGATGCCGTAAAGAACCTGATGGTAGGTTCCGTCAGCCGCCCCGGATGGCGAAGGAATATGATCAAGTGGCTCACGGAGTCCAGTGACGGAGATGTTACGAGAGCCCTCAACGACTTCAAGGAGCGAACCCATATCAGCGGTCTCATGGGCGAATATGCCGAAGAAGTCCTCAACAACTTTGCCGATGCCGCCGTCATAGGCGACATGAACTTTACAGGCGGTGTCTTTGAGCCCAGGAGAGAAGACTATGCCAGCGAAGCCGAGTACAACAAAGCCCATGACGCATGGAGCACTTCCGTGTTCAATGCCGAGACCAACCTGGAAACCCTGTTGAGCTGTGCCGCCATGATAGGACCAATGAAAGCCGTAGAGTTCGGAGAGAGACGCTATAACAGTTACCACGCAGGCAAGGAACTTAAACTGAGGGAGAACGCCCTGAGAAAAGCCTACGACGGAGAAGGCGACAATGCCGACTATATCATGCAGCGGTTCAACGAGTCCGGTGACTTCAGGGACATGGGCAAGGTATATGGGGAGCTGTTGACCTCCGGCGTCATCGACACGCCCGAAAAGCAGCGCGCCGTCGTTGACTGGGTAAAGCAGCAGGTAGAGTACCAGACCATCAACACACGAAACAACAACAAGCGAGCCAAGACAAACGCCCTGCAGAACGAGTACGCCGATGCCTATAACGCAGGTCTCGGCATGGGCATGCAAGACTACCACAAGGCCAACAACGAATACGAGAAAGCCGAGGCAGAAGCCATCAGCCTGTTCGGCGTGGGCGGTGCCGACCAGATAGCAAAGAGCAACGCCTACGAGTTCAACAACCTGTTGATGGCCATGGATGCCGAGCAGAGACGTGTAGCCAAGAACCTGTACATGAACAGGGGCCGTGTTACCGGCATCAAGGACAGTGGCGACATAACCACTGACGCGCAAGTCAAGCAGTTCGAGCAAGACATAGCCCCCGGTGTTCAGACCGATGAAGAGGGTAACCGCTTTGTATCTGAGTGCACCTATGTAAACCCACAGACAGGAAAAAAAACAACTTGTTATGTGACAGGCACGTTGGGTAACAATACCGCCATCTTCATTCCCGGTGAAGGTCCGAAGATCGTACGTTCATCTGAAATACAAGGCCAGTCGGAGCCGATGGCATACAACGAATACATAGCGGAAAGGCGCAAGAGAATGCGGGACATCAATACGGCCGTCGCTAACTGGAACCTGTCGCACAACCCGAATACCGTAGTACCGCAAGTCGGTAAGCCCGTCCATATCAGCACTCCGGAAGGAGCGAAGGACTATATGGTAGTGTCCAACGGGTCGAACGGTCAGTTCGGTGTAGTGCCCACCACGTTCAACAGTCAGACCGGGCAGTTGGAAGCCACGAACGGAGAGCCCATCTATATGCCGTGGGATGAGCTGTTGGCCAGACAGGATGAAGCATACGACGCAGAAGAAGATAGGAATAGGATAGAGGCTATAGAACCTATAGAGGCTATAGGGGGGGAAGGGCAGACCGCCGCTAACGCGACGGGTACGGTGGCGGGGCAGCCATCCGGTGCACAGCAGCAGTTGGAGCAGAGTGAGGATGGCAGACAGGCCATGCGGCAGCTGGATGCCTGGATGTCCACCGAGGATGCCGAAGACATACCCAGCCTCATCGACACCCTGCAGGTAAGCGACAGTACGAAGACGGCACTGGAAGCGTACTATAGGGATAGGATAGAGGCTATAGATGCTATAGATGCTATAGATGGGGGGGCAGGAACAGCAGCAGAAACAGAAACAGAAACACCTCCGGCAGTCGGTCCGACGGTCCGCGGAAAAGACAACAAGTTGGAACGGGGCTTAATGGAGCAGAGCGGTAATGTCGGGGTAGTCGCTGCAGAGCTCAAGAACGACTATCCCGATAACGCCGTAGATATAGCCAGGAGCTACGCGCAGATCAGTCAGGAAGAAGCAGACAGCGAGAAAGACCCCATCAAGAAGATAGAGGTCCAGAGGCGCGTACAGTTCTGGAATGACGTAGCCGGACAGTTGCAGCCGACGCAGACGGCAGCCGAGCAGCGCAAGGCAGAGGCCGCCAAGATAAGCGAGGAGGCCCGTCAGAAGTTCCCTGCCATCGCCAAGAGGTGGGAAGACGCGCCGAAGGTACGAGGCCGGAACACCGTCTATATCATGCCCGATGGAACGGTTCTGCAGGGTCATTATGTGCTTACCGAGGCAGGCGCTTTCACCCCCAGTCACGACGCACACACCTTCAAGCCGAATGAAGGGTTTCCCACTACGGAGCAAGGCCGTACCGCCAACAGCCGCGACTACGAGAACAGCACGGAGGCGCAGAACACCGTTACCAGCTATGGTCAGAGCTATAACGGCAATGCCCTGCAAGACCCCGTCGTTGTTAGTCAGGACGGCGTCGTATATAGTGGCAACAACCGCGCCATGAGCGGACAGCTTGCCTCCGAGAACGGCACAGACCAAGCCTACCTGGACGTTCTGAACGCCCGGGCAGAGGAGTTCGGTTTCACTCAGGAAGACATGGCCGGCATGCAGCATCCCCGGGTTGTCTTCGTGGCCGAAGAAGGACAAGGCCTCGACTATACTCCGAACACCTTTGACCGTTTCAACGCCCAGCGAGAGAAAGGCGAGAGTGCCATAGAGCAAGCCGTCAAGCTCGGCAAGGTACTGGCCGATGACGTGCTGCAGAAACTTACAGACATCGTTAGCGGACGCGCCAAGCTGGGCGACGTGTATAAGAGCCAAGAGGACTGCAAGGCCATCGTGGACATCCTGCAAGCCGCCGGTGTCGTGTCGCAAGGTACGAGAGTTAACTACCTGGACAGCCGAGGCCTGCTTACCGAGCAAGGCAAGCAGACGCTGGAAGGAGCCCTCATAGGCAAGGTCTTCAGCGAGGACGAGGATGCCGTGCGTTTCCTCAGTCAGATGCCTCAGGTAAGGAAGCGCGTGATAGAAGCCATCAGCGAGATAAGCGCCAACAGGCTTATGGGAGAGTTCTCCCTGAGCGACGAACTGGCCGATGCCATCCGTCTGCTGTACCAGGCAGACAAGGCCGGAATGAGCCTGAAAGAGTTCTACGACCAGGGCGACTTCACCATGGACGTGCAAGGCCTGTATAATGCCACCGTCTATGAGATGGCCAACCTGTTGAGCGGAGGCAGCGAGTTTACGTTGAAGAGCGTATTGCAGAGCTATAATACGGACGCCCAGAAGCAGCTCAACGGCGGTGGCCTGTTCGGCAATGTTGACAAGGAAGGGATATTAACGGACATCTTAAATACATTAGGCTATGAGTTCAGAACAAAACAACCGACAGGGCAACCGGCAGCGGACGCAGCCGGAACAGTGGCAGAAACAGGCAGAGAAGCTACTCCTCCTACGGAGGGCAATGGTGAAGAAGTAGAGAGACCGGCAGCTGGACAAACGGCGGCGGACGCAGCCGGAACAGTGGCAGGACAACCGGCAGCGGATGCAGCCGGAACAGTGGCTGGACAGCCGGCAGCGGATGCAGCCGGAACAGTGGCAGGACAACCGGCAGCGGATGCAGCCGGAACAGTGGCTGGAACGGTGGAAGGAGAAGAACTGGAGGGCCTTTCCGATTCTGATAAGGCAAGGCTTGAAGAGCTTCGCAACCGGATACGGGCAAAGCTTCGCTCGCAACTTAATATGGGCGTTGATCCAGAGGTATTCTCTATGGGTGCCGAAATGGGCTTTATCTACTTGAAAGGCGGCATACGAAAATTCAGGGCCTTTGCCAAGAGGATGATTTCCGACATAGGAAACGCCATACGTCCGTACATAGCGGCATGCTATGAAGGAGCAAGGCGATTGGACGTTGATAAAGAATTTGCCCAGGACATGGACAGTACAGAGTATGTTGACAATTTCGATTTAGGAAACCTGTATGATGAAGTCGAGAAATCCGACGATGAGGTGGCCGACTTAATCGAAAGGATGAAAGCCCGTGCCGTACAAGAGCCGATCATTTCTTTTACCGACGACAACTGGAGTCTATTATTTGGCGTTGACGGCGTTGTAAATACTCCTATCGGTAGGGTTAAGATGGGCGAAAATCAGAAATCCAAAGTGATTGACCGAAAGCGGACTGATGAATTGGGCATGATTTTTTATACGCTGACAAATCCCGACATAGTAATAGAGGAAAAAGACGAAGAAGGCGAGAACTTATTCCATGAAAGGCCATCGTCCTATTTGTTCATAAAGACCTTTGTCAGGAAAGACGGTACTAAATATCGTCATTATGAAAGCGTTACAATATCGAAAGACGGAAAAGAGGTTTCTATCAGTTCGCATTTGATTAGCGAAAACCAGCTTTCAGATAAAATAAAGAATGGAGGACTGCTGTATAAAGCCACCGCACTCGACAGCCCGTCCACGCTGTCTGCGGAACAGTCCTCCGAGGGTGGAGGCCTTTCTTCTGAGGGCAAAGGTAGTGAAAACAATTATGCCGTCCAAGAAAATGCCTCTGAAATTAGCGAAGGCGAGAAAAAAACTTTATCTTTGCAGGCGGATAAGGCGTTTGAAAATGCCGTGGCAGAGGCTATGGCAGACGCTTTACGAACCGGAGAGAAACCGTACAAGAGCATTTTGCAATTAAGAGCCGCCGCAAGAGAGGCAGGAATGGAGGTTGACGAGAACGGAAAAGACGAT
The DNA here is from genome assembly GCA_045617645.1 of Bacteroidaceae bacterium. Taxonomy (GTDB): domain Bacteria; phylum Bacteroidota; class Bacteroidia; order Bacteroidales; family Bacteroidaceae; genus Physcousia. The sequence goes on from JAZLIY010000121.1 coordinate 8,319, forward strand.
ATAAAGCTACAGGAAATCGTGGAAGCCGCCCTCGTTCGTGTTGCAAGACAAGAGGTTCAGAGAAGTCTGGCCGATTCCGTACTGGACGGAGAAGAAGTCTATAACAAGGTACTGTTCGACACCATCAAGCGACTTTACGAGTTGCAGCCTACGTTGGCGGCAAGAAGTGGCAACCGCATAGACATGCAGCAGTACAGTACGCCGCTGCCTATGGCATTCTGCGCCGACATGTTCGCTTATGACTATGGGCGAAGAGGTAGAGTGCTGGAGCCTACGGCAGGAAACGGAATGCTGGTGTTTGCCATCCCGGGCAGCGACGTTACCGCCAACGAGCTGGATGAGACAAGGCTTTCCAATCTTCGCGGTCAAGGGTACAGAGAGGTTACCGGCCAGGATGCAACGCAGCCCTTTGAAGGAGGCCGGCAATATGATGCCATAATAGCCAACCCGCCGTTCGGCAGTGCGGAAGCCAAGGACTATGACGGCAAGAGCATTTCCGGGCTGGAGAAGCAGATTGCCATCAACGCCCTGGAGAGCATGAAAGATGATGGCAGAGCCGCCGTTATCGTGGGCGGTAATATGGAGTACTACCCCAACGGCGCGATAAAGGGCAACGATGCAGGGTTCTATTCATGGCTATATGACAATTATAACGTGAAGTCCGTAATTGACATGGACGGAAAGCTGTATGCAAAGCAAGGCACCACCTATCCGACACGCATGATACTGATAGACGGACGGCGAAGTGAGGAAGAAAAAGCAAACAGTACGGTCTATCCGCCAGTCAAGGACAATGCGCCAGCAAAGGCAACCACCTTTGACGAGCTATATGAGGCGATAAACAGAATTAGGAACAATAACGAGCGAACAAATGGAAACGAAGTATTACGTAGCGAAGAGCGGTCCGATGTGGCTGACGATAAGCAGCGAACCGGGCGAAGTGACGGAAGGTCTGCTGGAAGCCAATCTGCAGATAGGTCTTCTGATAGCGGACGAGGACAGCGAAGTGGAGACGGACAGTCTGCTGAAAGGACTGCCGGAAACAGTGAGCGACGAGGAGTGGAGGAACAGTCTGAGAACAGCGAGCGACATGCTGTGGGACGAACTGGAATCGCAGAGGTCTCTGATAGGGGAGAAGCTGATACCAATCGAGGAGAGGATGGAGGAGGACGAGCTGACCGAGGAGGACGTTCTGATGTTTCTGGACGAGTCGATGGCAGAGTACAGTCTGGAAGAACTGGCTCATCCGACCGAGTGGGATTAGAAACCCCAGATGAACCAGTCGCTGACTCGACTGGAACAGTGGTAGGGCCGAAGCGAAAATTAGGTGAAGAGAAAGCCGCATACGTATCCCACAGCAACGGAAGCTACAAGATAGACTCCGTTCTTCCAGCCCCAATGGCCGAAGCCATGGACGAGGCACTGAAGCGCGTAGAAGAAGAATACGGGCCCATAGATGACTTTGTACAAAGTGAATTAGGCTATGCCGCGAAAGAGGAGTTGTTCAGAGCACTTGGCGACGTACAGATAGACGGTGTAGCCCTTGCACTGTATCAGTTGAAGAAAGGTCAGGCCATGATTATCGGTGACCAGACAGGTGTGGGAAAAGGCCGTCAGATGGCCGCTCTGATACGCTGGGCCGTAAGACAAGGCAAGAAGCCAGTCTTCATGACCGTAAAATCCGATCTGTTCAGCGATATTTACAGAGACCTGAAAGACGTAGGAAGCGGTGATTTAGTTCCGTTCATCTTTAATGCCGACTCCGATGCCGACATGACCGACGAAGACGAAAACGGAGAGCTAAAGACCGTCTATAAGCGGCAGTCAGATAAGGCCCTAAAGAAAGCAGCCGAAGAAGGCAAGCTACCGGAAGGCTATGACTTTGTCGTTCTCACCTATTCACAGATAAACAAGGGCGACGAGATAAGCGCGGAGGCCGGTAAGCCAAAGAAAGGAAAGCCCTCGTCACAGAATAAGTCCAAGGACATGATGAAAGGCCGTTTCCTAAGAGCATTGGCAAAGGACAACTATCTGTTCCTGGACGAAAGTCACAATGCCGCGGGAGAAGGCAATACAGGCACCTATATGCAAAGCATTGTCGAAAAGGCCAAGGGCATTGTCTTTGCCTCCGCCACTTTCGCCAAGCGTCCCGACAGCATGCCGTTGTATGCCCTTCGCACGGTGATGTCAAAGGCCAACGTAGCAAAGGACGAGCTCATCAACATCATAGCCAAGGGTGGTGTTACCCTCCAGGAAATCATGAGTCGTGCCCTGACCGCAGCTGGTCAGATGATACGCAGAGAGAGGGACATGGGAGACGTGAAAACCGACTGGAAGACCGTAACGGACGAAGATACGGTAAAGAAGTCCCGTGAGAACTACGACAAGACGGTAGAAGCCTTTAACGCCATCATTGACTTCCAGAAAACGTATGTAAACCCCTACATTGAGCAGCTGTCGAAGCAGTTGGCCTCTGTCATGTCCTCCGCCTCCAAGACAAGAGGTACGGACAAGATGGGCATTGAGAACACCCCGTTTGCCTGCAAGGCCTATAACTACACCAAGCAGCTGATGCTTGCCTTGAAATCAAAGGCCATCGTAGATGAGGTAGAGGCCGAGATAAAGGCCGGAAGAAAGCCCGTCATTGCCCTTGACAACACCATGGGTTCTGCCTTGGACGGCTATAAGGACGGAGACGTAATCGAAGAGCCCACCTTTGCCATGAGTCTGTACAAAGGACTTGAGAAGGTATTGTCCTGGCAAGAAAAGAAATCCGGCGTACAAAAGCCAATTATCCACTATTTCGCCCCGTCCGAATTGGGCCCGGAAGGTGAACAAGCCTACTATGAACTGAAAGAAAGAATACGTGAGCTGGCGAAAGACGTGTTCATCAGCCCCCTTGACATGATAACTTCTGAATTGCAGAAGCGAGGCTATAACGTAGGAGAGCTGACAGGCCGAGACCTTAGACTGGAGCAGCAAGAAGACGGAAGCGCAATCGTAAGAAACAAAAAAGGAAAGCGCAAAAAAGAGCTCGCGCACGATTTCAACAGCGGAAGGCTCGATGTCCTTATCCTGAACAAGTCAGCGGCTACCGGAATATCCCTTCATGCGAGCAAGGACTTTTCCGACCAGAGGCAGCGAACCATGATCATAGCTCAGCCTTTACCCGACATCAACGACTACATGCAGATGATAGGCCGCATTGACCGTACTGGTCAGGTACAGAGAGGCTATTATATCAACCTTGGTCTTCCCGTTCCGGCCGAGAACCGATTCCTGATGATGCTAAGCACGAAGCTTAAATCCCTTAACGCCAATACGGCGGCCGAACAGGAAAGCAGCAGCAATAAGGTAGAAGCTCCAGACATGCTTAACAAGTATGGAAGCCGTGTCGTAGTAGAATACCTGAGAGACTATCCCGACATCTATGAAGCCATGGGCAAGCCCTTGAAGAAGGGCAACAATACCGTAGAGGCTGACAAGTTGGACGAATACACTCCGAGCGCGGATGACAGCGACGTAAGAAAGGTGACGGGGTATGTAGCCCTGCTGCCCACCGAAGACCAGGAAGCCTTCTATGCCGACGTTACCCAACGCTATACCGACCTTATCAAGTACCTGGATGATACGGGGACCAACGACCTGAAGATAACCGTCATGCCGTTGAGAGCCGAGACACTCGATACAAAGGTGTCATCGAAAGGAAACGACCCAACGGGCAGCAATCCCTTTGCCACCGATGCCATTGTTGAGCATGTAACGATGGACGTATTGAAGAAGCCAATGAAATCCTCCGAAGTACAAAAGACGATCGACAGTCTTCGTGGAGAAGAAAACGGGCAGGAAAGAACGGATCGGCTCATAGGCCTGGTAAACGAAAAGTTTGACAAGTTAGAAGAAGAGGAAAAGGCCCGTTACGACAAGAGTAAGGATGATGTGGAAGAAGCCATAGAAAGGCTGACTGAAAGAGTAAACGCCCGTAAGTCCATGACTGACGAAGAGAAGAGAGAAGAAATCCTCGAATCGTCTGAAAGATTGCGCAACGAGTCGGAAGAGCGGCACGAGTCTGCCGTAAGAAGATTACGGATACAGCGTGAATCTTTTATCCAGCACCTGGAACGATTCAAGGTAGGTGAAAGCTATCTTGTTCCGGATAACCTGGATGAAGACACCTTCCTTGGTTCCTCTCCGGCTATTTTCTGCGGGTTCAAAGCCAAAGAAGGAAACATGACGCCCAGCACAACCTTTGCTGTGTTCGCCGTTCTTGACGGTAGGCGCAAGATAGAGCTTAAACTGAGCGACGGACTCCCACTTATACGTATTGGTAACCAGACGTTTGACAACTACGATGCCGCCAAGTACACTAATCTTGGCAACTGGGACGAGCAAGCGCCAAAAGAAACGAGGAAAGAAGGCTATATTCTGACGGGCAATATCCTGCAGGCCGTAGCCGACACGCAGATGGAGGGTGGAGTGATGCCGGGCCAGTTGGTCAGCTACGCCGACATTGACGGTAATGTGAAGGACGGGGTTCTGATGCCAGACAAATGGCGGCCAAGTCAGCTTAGGACAAGCGGCGTTCCTATCAGCGCAAGACTGGAACAGGGAAGAAAACTGAACAATGCGCAGAGCATAAAGAGTATCGACGGAAATGTAGAGATCAAGCACATCGTATCGAGAGACAATCCGGAGAAAGGGCTCTATCAGTTAATCATACCCTATGCCAAAAAGGTAAACAAGAAATATCGTGAAAGCGATGAATTGAACCAATACGTCACAGAATACTCCAATTACACAGGCAAGCGACTGATGGCAGAGTTCAGGCAGTCCGACCTGCCCGAAGTACTGAATGTATTGTCTCGGTTAGGCGTAAGGGTAGAGGATGATGGGATAGATGCTATAGATAGGATAGAGGCTATAGATAGGATAGATGCTATAGATGGGATAGATGCTATAGATAGGGAGAGGAGAGAAGGCGTTAGGTTCAGAGCCACCGCGGACGCGGCGGGAACGGTGGAGCAGCTACCAAGTTATGACGAGGTTGGCGAAAAAACGGACGATATCTCCTACGCCGCCTATACACGAGACATAGAACACGCAAAGAGGCATGAAAAAACCATAGAGGCGTTTGCAGAAGGACATAAAGGACTTGGAAAGGTTATAGTAGTCGTAAACAGGAAGCATCTTGAAAAGGTCATTTCAGATGAAAACCTGACAAAAGACGAATCCGACAGGCTGCGAAATAACTATGGAAAAGCAAATGCCGCCATTCTTCCGAGCGGAAAAGTGTTAATTTTGAACACAGATAGCACTAAAGAAGAAATAAATGACTATCTTTGCCACGAAACAGCGCATAAGGCGATAAGAAGGTTGTTCGGAAGGAGAAAAAAAGAGGTAGTATCCCGATTGTATGACCTGCTTCTTCCGTTTTATGAAAGAGAGTTTGCGGAGCTACGAGGAGAATATGAGTTCCGCGTCCAGGCAGACGAAGAAGAGTGGATGGAAGAGTGCGTTGTTAAATACATAGAGAACATGTATTCAATATACGGCGATAATGCCTATCAAATGCTATATGCCGTCAATAACGATTTAGGAAACATATTTAACTATATTTTATATGGAGAAGAAAATGACACGGGAGGAAGCGATAAAGGCAGGAGCGGAAGCAATGAAGCGGGGGAAGAACTGGTTCTGCCTGACCCCTCTCTTGAACAGCGGGAAGACGAAAGAGTCGGAGGAGTAAACCTTAGTTTAGGCCGTAACAGTCATACGGGTACTCCCTTGACAGGCAGTGCCATGCGGGAAGCATGGGACAAGGAGATAGACAAAGCCTCCTACCTGTTGAAAGAGACGGCCGTTGACTACCTGGCCAGTGTTGACAAGTTCCAGCAGTTGCTCTCCAAGAACAGCGGCAAGGCCCTTCTGGATACCCAGAACGCCTGGTTGCTGATGAACCAGCTGAGCAGCAGGAACAAGGAAGAGATGAGCTGGTTCGACTCCTTCATCGTGAAGCCGTTGAACGATGCCATCTACGGACTGGTAGGAAAAGTCAAGGACTGGAACATGGGCGAGGCAAGAGATCTTGTCCGCTACGTGATAGCCAAGCACGGCATAGAGCGTAACAGGGACATGGCCGTACGTTCAAAGCTGAAAGAAGAGTCACAGTCCGAGTACGACGCACAGATGGAATCCGCCCTGCAGCCCGTGCAGGACAAGATAGACAGGCTGACGTCAGACCTGGTGGCTCTGAAAGACGAGCTCGACTCCCTGCGCACGAACGGGGCCAGTGCCACCGACATCCAGGACAAGAAGGCCGAGATAGAGGAAAAGAAGAAAGAGATAAAAGCTGCCAATGACGAGTACAAGGACATTAAGCGTTTCCCCAAGAAGCACGGACTGAAGACGCGCGAGGACCTGTACGAAGAGAAGCTCATCGACTGGTACGTGCGTGTCAGTACCATCCGCTCCAACGCCGTACTGAACGACGAACCATGGAAAGCCACACAGCTGAAGCTCGACTCAGAAGCCTACGACATAATAGGAGCCAAGCGCGATGACTACAGCGGTCTGTCCTCCGTCTTCGAGGGAGAGACAGGCATCACGGGACGGCCCTCCTACGTAGAAGCCTACGACTATGTAGAGGAATACGAACAGAGGAAAGACGCAAGCGCCATAGCCGCCCTGTGGGAAGCCGCCAATGCTGTTAACGGGTACAGTCTGCTCAAGCAGCAGCAGACAGGCCTGACCGACCAGAAATACCTGGATGACCAGTCGAGGCGGTACGAGTTCTTCGTTCCCCTTCGGGGTTTCCGCGATGACACTGCCCAGGACGTGTATAACTACATCACCGAAGAGGTACACGAGATGGGCAACCCCGTGAAGACCGCCAAGGGTAGAAGCAGCGAAGCCGGCAACCCCTTCGCCAACATGCTGAACGTAGGTTACCGCAGCATCGCCAGCGGCAACAGGAACCAAGCCCTTCAAGCCTTCTACAACCTTGTCAAGTCGCACGACACGGACGGTCAGCTGGCCGTAGTGAACCCCGAATGGATAGAGAACATAGGTACGGAAGAGAACCCCGACTGGGTAGTGGCCGAGCCAAACATACCGGAGAACGCCACGACGGAAGAAGTGGCAAGACTCATCGACGAGTTCAACACGCGGATGAAGAAGCAGCGCGACCTGGGCACCGCCGTGGAGCTGAAGAGAGGGACTCCGAGGCCGCCGTACCGCATCCTGAATGCCCGTCAGCAGAACGCCCATACCGTGAAGGTACATATCGGAGGAAGGACACGCTTCATCACCATCGTAGGCAACCCGAGAGTGGCCCAGGCGCTGAACGGTCAGTTGAACCCCGACAGCGATTCCAATATGGTAGTGAAGAAAACCATGAACATCATGGCCGGAGCCTTCACCTCGTATAATGCATCCTTCTCAGCAGCCAACCTGGTACGTGATACCATGCACGCAACCATGCGGGCCTTCGTAAACGAGGACTGGAAATACTTCGCACGGTTCGTAAAGAAACAGGACCTGCTGCTCGGCAACTACGACAAATGGGCTAAGATGATGCGACTGTTGTACCGGTATAGGAAAGGCGATACGCCGAGGAACAAGACCGAGAAGAACTTCCGCGACTTCATGGAACACGGAGGAGCCACCGGATACACGTTCATCAGGAGCCAGAAGGAGAGCCTGGACTATATCGACGACATGATGAAAAAGCTAAGTACTCCGGGTGTTCTCCGATGGGTAAATCCGAAGCGTATCTTTGAGCTGTTCCATTTTGCCGGTGAAGCATCTGAACTTGTTAACCGATTTGTAGCCTATGAGACCAGCCTGGAGATGGGACGAACGAGAACGAGGGCCCTGTCCGACGCTAAGGAGATAACACTGAACTTCAACCGTAAGGGGGCAGGACGGAAGACAGGAATAGGGATGGAAAAGGAAAAGTTCGGCGGTGCGAAATACAGTCTGGTAAGAGCCGCCGTATGGTCATCCGATATGGGGAGAAGATTTATCCTGTTCTTCAACGCCCACGTACAAGGCATCTATCAGATGTATGAGATGTTCAAGGCGAATCCAGTAAAAGCCTCCGTTGCGTTCCTGGGAGTACCGATTACCATGCACTCACTGGCCCTGCCATTCCTGAACAACGTATTGCTGCCAGCCCTCTACGCAGCCTTCGGGTACGGAGGAGGCGATGACGATGACGACAAATACGGCGACTACTACGATGAGCTGAGCGACTGGGAGAGAAGCCACTATCTGTGCCTACGACTCCCAAAGAACGGAAGATTCGGATGGCTTAGAATACCTATAACTCCAGACCTTGGCGAAATAACCCAACTGGGAGACGTGGCAGGAGCCAGCATGATGCACAAGCGCAAACTGACGAGCGGCGACTTTGCGGGTATCGTGAACCTGGTATCGCCCGTCACCATAAATACGCAGAGCGCCCTGACAACTGGAGTCAGCCTTGCTCCGTCAGTCATGCAACCCGTCCTGCATGTGATGACTAACGCTGACTTCAAAGGACAGGCACTTCGAAGGGAAACGATGTGGAACAAGTACGCTCCCGCTTATAAGAAGCAGATGAAGAACGCAGGTCCGATGCTTACCGCACTCTCCAAGGCATGGAACCGAGCCATGGGAGGGAACGACTACGTGACAGCCGGCAATATGGACATCAACCCCACCACGATGAGAGAACTGTTGGAAGGCCTGGGAGGTGGTTACGCTAAGTTTGCCATCAATCTATCCGACATCGCCGTGGCAGGTACTGACGAAAAGAGCCGTAAACAGGTCAGCGTAGAGAACATGCCGATAATCGACAGATTCTTCACGGACGGTTCGAGCGGTCACCTCAACAAGCGGACAAAGTCGCTCTACTACCAGAACGTGAAGTCCTTCGTTGACCGGATAGCCACGGAAGACAGAGCCAGGGAGAAAGCCATCAAGGAGCGGATGGAAGCCGGTATAAAAGACCCGATGGCCACGGCAGAAGCCATAGGCATGCAGGGAGAGCTTGACGAGTTCCACAGTTCAGAGGACTACAAGAAGTACATGATCATGCAGGGCAGCATGAAGGCTCTGGACAAGATGATGGACCAGTACGAGGACGATGACATGCCGAAGGTGGCCATAGACCTGATGAAGGAGCTGATAGATCTGGCGAGAGAGTAGGATAGATGCTATAGAGTAGGATAGATGCTATAGAGGATTTGATAATATGTCAAAAGGTTGCGCCAGCGGAGTTTAACTTTGTGGGCGTAATTATTCATATTGCCGTATGTTAAAAAGAAGAATTGGTAAAGACCTGGTACTGAAGTTCAAGGTTACTACGAACGGGCAGGAAGTGAGTCTGGAAGGGCGCGACCTGACGCTTATCGTGGAGGATGCGCTGGGATATAAGGTAGAGCAGGAGTTTGAGGTGGTTGACCAGTATTATGTACAGTTCGAGTTCAGTCACGAGACCTACCACACATTAGGAAACTATTCGCTCACTCTATGGGAAGACTACGAAGGGCTGCGCACCTGCGTTGACAAGCGGCTGTTCCTGACTCTTGTACAATACACTACCGAAGAGAATGATCCGAGCGGAGGTATCGACATAGAGGAAGAGATCCAGCTGGAGGCATCCGACATAAGAGAGGCCGGAGGAGGTGGTGGGAACTCCGCTTCCATAGCAGACGCATGGGCTCCGGGTAAGTCCTACCAGATAGGCGACGTGGTGATGAAAGGCGGTATGCGGTATGTGTGCCTAGTAAACAACAACGATGATTCATGGGGCACTAATTCGTGGAAAGCCGAGAATCTGCAGATAGGCATGGAGTCGCTGTTCAGGCTGCCAAAGGTGGTGAAGACCACAGACTACCTGTATGAAGCCACCTATAACGACATCGACTATGCCTTTGCCAAAGACGCGCTGGACGTACACAAGCCACAACCCGGAGGTTGTACCGCCTGTGTCAGCAACGGTCTGTTCGGAAGGAACTATGACTGGCTGTACAGCAACAACGTGAGCGTAGTGGTGAGGACACCGAGAGACAATGGCAGATATGCCAGTTTCGGCGTGGCAAGCGGTGTACCCGGCCTGACGGAAAGCTATATGAACGACCGGAAGCAGAGCGGACTGTTGCGATTGCTGCCCTTCCTGATGCTGGACGGAGAGAACGAACACGGTGTGTTCATAAGTGAGAATGTGGTGCCGAGGGACAAAGGCCAGAACACGGGAACGACAGCCGCCGTAGAGGAACGTATTTCGCTGAACGCGTTGATGGTTCCAAGGTACGTACTGGACCGTTTCACCAGTGCAGACTCAGCCATAGCCTATCTGAGAGACTATGTCAGCCTCTATCTTCCCACGACACTTACCGGTATGGACTATGAGGTGCACTGGATGATAGGTGACAGCAACAACACCTATTATGCGGAGATCGTAGAAGGAGAGCTGGTGTATGGATTGACAGATACGTTGACTAACTTCCATCTGAACGGAGTAGGGCTGTTGAGCGGAGGACTCGTATATACCAATGCCGACGTACCAAACCATCTGCCTACGTCGATAGGCATAACGCCACACGGAAGCGGTCTGGAGAGGTGGAACATCGTAAAGGCAGCTCTGTCTTCCGTAAGTACGAAAGCAGGTATGCGAAGCCTGATGAACAGCCTGTTGTTCACAACGGCCTATACAGAAGGAGATTGGTACAGCGAGTTCACAAGCATAGAGCAGAACGTGACGGTTGACACCCCTGCGGAGTCAGCCAAGATGACGTTGGCGGTGCAAAGGGCGCAGTATGAATACGAGAGGCGAGACCGTAACAACTCGAAGACATGGCAGACACAACACTCGTGCGTCTATGACCTGTCGGAAAAGAAACTGTATGTCGTGGCCCAGGAAGACACGGCGCACGAGTGGGAGTTTTTGATGGGGTAGAGGGGATAGATGCTATAGTAGAAATAGATGCTATAGAAATTATAGGGGAGGGCTCGGTGGGCTCTCCTTTATTTGTATTTCCGCTGCAGTTCCTTTACGGCGTTCATGAGCATGTCCTGCGTCTTTCCCTTGCCCTGTATGGCCCGTAGTGCCCGTTCGTCCACGGTGCTGCGACACACCAGGTTATATACGATGACGGTGTGCTGTTGTCCCTGCCGGTAGATACGGGAGTTCGCCTGCTGGTACCACTCCAGGTTCCACCCCGTGCCGAACCATACGACGATATGGCCACCCTTCTGGAGGTTGAGCCCGAAGGAACAGGATGCAGGGTGAGCGAGGAGTACGTCGATGTGTCCGGCATTCCAGTCACGGAAGTCCTGTTCCCCCTCGTACACCCGTATATGGCTGACAATACCTTTCAGCGCGTGCTGTATGCGTGGTATGTCGGAGCGGTACTGGTAGAAGACAAGGACAGGAGATCCCGCCGACTCCACGATGTCGGAGAGCGCGTTCAGCTTGTTGTCGTGTATGTCGAGTGCCAGATGTTCCTCGTTGTACACGGCACCGTTGGCGAACTGCGACAGCTTGTTGAGCAAGGCAGCCGCCGAAGCTGCCGTGACGTTGTCGGATGGCAGGGACAGCACCTGCTCGCGCTCGAACTCGTCGTACTTACGTTTTACGGTCTTCGGCAGTTCGATGTGATAGACGATGTCGCGCCGAGGCGGCAGTTGCAGGTAGTCCTCAGACCTCATGGATAGGCAGATGTCCGATATGCGTTGCTGTATCTGCTCCTGTGCGCCAGGCCGTAATGTACATTTGAGCATATATCCCTGCTGTACCGTGACGGTATTGAAATAGTAGCGTATGTAGTGCGTCTTGTATTTCCCCAGCCTCTCTCCACCGTCGAGGCAGAAGATCTGTCCCCACAAGTCGGGGTAGCCGTTGGGGGCCGGAGTACCCGTAAGCCCTATGATGCGGTTGGGCTGTGATCGTATGAGCCGTATGGCTTTGAAGCGTAGGCTGGTGGAAGACTTGAAAGAGGTAAGCTCGTCGAGCACGATGACATCGAAAGGCATCCGCGCACGGTAATGCTGAACGAGCCACACCACGGAGTCGCGCCCCAGGACATATATGTCGGCAGGCTTCTGGAGTGCTGCGATGCGCTGCTTCTGCGTTCCTATGACGCGAGAGACGCGAAGGTGCGATAGGTGGTCCCACTTGGCGCACTCATCCGACCACGTGTTTTCCGCCACCGTCTTCGGGGCGATGACGAGAACCTTCTCCGCCTCTGCCGTATCAATGAGATCCGACAGGGCGGTAAGGGTGATAAGGCTCTTTCCAAGTCCGCAGTCGAGGAAGAGGGCAGCATGTGTGTGCTCCTTCAGGAACTCCACGGCGCGTTGCTGGTATGGGTGCAGTTCGGCTTTCATTCTTCCGGCAATTCAAGTACGTTAAACCCGTCGCGTCGGCATGTGCGCTCGAAGAGATCCGAGCGTTTCGTGTCCTCGTCGTAGTATATGTTGTATCGTTCTCCCATTTCGTCGCGCAAGTCACCGAGGATATATCCACGTCTCTTTGCGCAGTAACGACGGGCTAGTTTGTGTCGGCTGAAAGGGATCTCCGGCAGGTGCAGCCGTGTATGCCGAGGAAGGCCTATCTCCACCCGTCTCTTTTCCTCCTGTATTACCTGTGACCGAGTACGGCCTATACGGCGGAGCGTATCGGCGTACCTCTCAGGGTTCATCTCACGCAGCCTCTTTATGGGGCAGAAGCCGGAAGCGCGGAGTCGTCGCATTGCCTCTATGGCGGCTTCGGGACGTTTCCCACGTATGGAGTCATAGTAGCCGTTCTCCTCCAGCTTACGCCTTAGGCGCTCTACGTTCTGCTTTTTCATTCTGTTCAGGTAGGACTTCTTCTTCGTCAGTCCGTACCGTCGTGCCAGCCGGTGAAGGGTCGATTCGCTTATGCCCATCTGCTGAGAAAGGCGGTTGTTCTTCGTTATGGGGAAATAGTGCATGAACCACTTCAGCTGCTCCTCGCTGAGCTCTGTCTGAGCACTACGTGAGGTCTTTATCTGTCCGGGGAATCTACTCATGATTTTATAGATGCTATAGATTTTATAGAGGCTATAGATTTTATAGAGGCTATAGAGGATATTAGTCGTGGAGAATCTTGTCGCAATAACTATACATATCATCTATCTGCTCCCGGCTGCTAACCACGTATGTCTCGTGGCACAGATTACGCAGTTCCTCGTGTCGTATCTGCTGCAGCTTGCGCGGCTTGCACTCGGCAGACTTCACCTCGCACCAAGCCACGAAGCCGTGGGGCATGACGATGAGACGGTCGGGATATCCCGCCTCGTTGGGGTTGGCGTATTTGAGCGCCTTCCATCCACGCTTCTCTGCCTGTTCCACTACATAGCGCTCCAGTGCCTTTTCTGATACGAGGCTGTTGTTAGCCAGTCTGTCTATGCTTTTCATAATTCCTTCTCCTTGTTTTCAGGTTGTTCAATTCGCTTGTATGTACGCTGCCGTCCGTAGCCTGTTATGTACGTCTTTCCGGCCGAAGTCCACGAGGGAAGCAGTTTCATCAGCGCGTTAATCTCACGTGTCTTATATCGGCTCGTATCGTCGAGCTGTTCCCCGAAGCACTCGTAGAGAATCTCCACGGCAGATACCGTGTTGCGCTGTACGCACCCCTCTGCAGAGAGCGGATCGGTGTCTTTGAAGAAAGCGCGACGGCGAGCCAGGCTACGGGCATCCCAGTCGGTAGGCAGCAGCGTGTCGAGGAAACGCTCTATGATACCCAGTCGGTCATCGGCATGCAGCTCGTTGAACTGCTCCTGCGTACGGCGTGCCTCGTTCTCCAGTTCGTGGTCGAGGAACAGTTCCTCACCGTTGTCGGAAAGATGTACGGCCTCTGCCCATACCTGGTCGCGGTAGTCCTGTGTCAGCTCGTGCCACAGATCCATCTTAGGCAGCTGCTTGTGTGTCTCTATGACCCAGAAGCGGCGGTTACCCGTCTGCCCCTTGAGGAAGTTGCGCTCGTTGGTAGTGCCGAAGAAGACGCACTGGCGAGGATGCTCCTCCACGCAACGGCCGTAGGAAGGACGGTAGGTGTCCACCTGACGGGACAGATATGCCTTTATGGACTCCACCTCGGAGCGCTTGATGCCCATGAGCTCACCCACCTCTATTATCCACGACTGACGCAGCGGTTCCATGCCCTCCTTTCCGTCCATGCTGGTAAGCGAGTCGTTGTACCAAGGCTGTGACATGAGCCGCAGGATGGTAGATTTACCTATTCCCTCGTCGCCCACGAGTACCAGCATGTAGTCGTACTTGCATCCTGGGGACATGACACGGCTGACAGCCGCTGTGAAATGCTTGCGCGTCATCTGTCGTACTATCTCCGTGTCCTCCGCACCTAGGAAGTCGATGAACAGCGTGCCGAGTCGAGGAACACCGTCCCACGTAAGCGAACGGAGATAGTTGCGCACGGGATGCCGACGCTGACGGACCATGACATCGGTAAGGGCATCCGCTATGCGCTCCTTGCCCGTTATGCCGTAGGCCTTCTCCAGGTGCTTGCGAAGGCAGCTGTCGTCGGCATTCATCCAGCTTCCGCTCGGCTTGCCGGAGCTCCAAGGAAGCCGTCCGTCGTATCGGCCTAATCCTGAGAAGTCATCGTGCCACAGCTTACCGCGGAACTCCGGAGCATGCTCCAGGATGATTGCCGCGTTGGCTATGGTAGAGAGTATCTTACCGTTCTTGGAATACTCCAGCGCGTCCATCCATTTCTTGTCGTGGGCATCGGAAGCCAGTACGGGCAGCTTTTCGTCCATGTTAAGGTCGGAGAAGTCCGTTATGGCGCTGTTTCGCCGCTCGTCCGTCAGCTGTCGGCGAACCGTGTTGTCGTGAGCTGCAAGCTCGGCCATTGAGCGATAGGACGGACGTGACGTGATGGCCGTCTTCGTGTCGCAGTCCTCGTCCTGATAGCCGAACTTATGCATACGCACCAGGTCGAAAGCGTTGCACAGGTGCTGGCTGCAAGGGTCGGTAGCGTTGTGTGAGTAGGCGAACTTGCCCCCCTCGTACACAACGAGACCAGCAGCCACCGTACCCTGTCGGAACGTGTAACGGTTGTCGGAATCCGTGCGCTCGTACACGTCGGAAAGGTAAGTGTCGATTACAGAGTATATGTCATAACAACGGCAGAACGCGCCCACGATACCCGGTTTCTCCAGCGGGTCGCCCTGACGGGTGGCAGAGGTACGTATGGCCTCTGCGACACGAGAAGAGTAGGCCCACTCAGACACATCGTGCCAGTCGTGGTAGTTGGCCAGTATCTCGTCGGGGTTGAGAGCGTCGCCGTCCTGACGCTGGAAGTACCACTCGCCATCGGAAGGGATGGACGGCCAGTACATGAGGCGCTCCGGCTGGTATGTCGTATCGTCGAACAGGTCGATGCCAACCTGGGAAGCCACGGAGCGAGCCACTGCCTCGTATTCCTCGGCCGTTACGCTGCGCGACAAGAGAATGATGAGGCGTATGCGAGGCTTTCCAGCCGTGTAGTTGTGCGTACCGTAGGCAAAGGCCGCACAGGAGTAGAGCATGGTGAAGTTGTCCCATGTGTCCGTCTGTGCATAGTCGATGTCGAGAGCCAGCACGTCGCGGAACTCCACGGAGCTCTTCTTTCGCAATCCGTTGGTAAGGTAGCCACCTACGAACCCGCCCACATCCTTGCGTTCGCTCTGCTGCGGTTTCGGCATGGCCTTGTATTCAGCCAGTGTCTCAGACGTTCGCGTGACGTTGGAGCAACGTTCAACGAAGCGCGACCAGGTGGTCTTCTTGTTGCGCCATTTCTGCGATGACCGGCTGTTGGCTACGGATATGTATATCTCCCTGTCGTTATTCATCTTCTGGCTCATAGTCGGGTACCTCATCATAGCTGAAGCATACGCTGGACGGAGTGGAAAGCATAAGCCTCAGATCGTCGAGCTGCTGTCTGGTAAGACGGCATCCCTTGGCGTGAGGCTCCATGCCGAAGAACTGTGAGCCGTTCCATACCGTTATGCTGTTTATCACGTATCTCATAATATTTCCATTGAAGGGTTATCGCCGTAGATCCGGCAGTAGTAGTTGCGTAGTGACATGAGCATGTCAATCAAGTTGTTGCCGTCCTGTCCAGCATCTGCAAGGTACAGGATGCTACCGTTCACCACGATGGCATATCGCACCTGGTCGGTATCGCGGTCTATGACCTGTCGTATGTTGATAACTTCGGCAGCCTCGTCGCGTATTTGCCGCATGTTTCGTAGATTGCGGTCCGACTCTATGCCGTTCAACCAGTTCTTAATGAATTCAAACATACATTTTAATCTTTATAGTAATTCGCACCTGGTCGGTATCGCGGTCTATGACCTGTCGTGTGTTGATAACTTCGGCAGCCTCGTCGCGTGTTTGCTGCGTGTTTCGTAGATTGCGGTCCGACTCTATGCCGTTCAACCAGTTCTTAATGAATTCAAACATACCTCTTTATTTTTTAGGTTTGATAAACTTGTTGTTACATACTATCTCCAGTGCCCTCCAGTCGGCGAAGTTGAACTTGCTGCAGTATCTGATGGAGGGCTCATACACGCACGGATTTTTCGCGTCGGTGTAGTATTTACATTCATCGCAGTTCATATCGTGGTTTTTTTTTTTTTTTTTTTTTTGATAGATGCTATAGAGTTGATAGATGCTATAGGGATATTCTGTGATTTCTTTTCTACCACTCTCGTGGACTGTTTACTTTATCATTTCTATCAATCTACTTTATCTATCATCGACACTATTTTAGCACAAGCGTTATACGCATGGACAGCATACACTTTCTGATCTTCTGGAATACATAGCGATTCCTCGATTACGTCCTGAATTGCAAAAATAGCATCCAATGCCTCTTCCTTACTCATCGCCTATCGTAAATGCTTCTTCTCTCCTCTTCATTCCCAATTCGTGCTTCTGCGCCTGGTAACGAAGTTTGACCTCCTGAATCTGATGACTAAGCATCAGTTCCTCTTTGCCGTACTTCGCCTCTTCCGCACGCAACTGTATGATCGTACACTTCACGTATATGCGATTGTTCTGCACCTCGTGCAACTGCTCACGCAAGCCCTTCACTTCCTGCTCCTGCTCTTCTTGAAGACGGGCCATCTCATTGTCAAATTCAATCCGTGTCATAATTCGTTTTGTTTTTTGTTTGTTAAAAATCAAATGTTAATTGTTTATTCATTGCTTTTATCTTTGCATCTATTTCCTCAATCGTTGCGCCCCATTTATATCCATACGAGATAAGATTTGGAGTTTTGCCTAATGCTAAAAGCCTTTCCCATAATTCCGGATGATTGTTTACAAATTCTTTTAATACTTTCATGCGGACATTTGGGCAGAACCAACAACCGCCACGGCATGATGTCTTGTATATCGGAGACAACAGACCAGCGTCCTGGCACATCTTATATGCATCTTTTTCTGTCTTTCCATATTTGAGTAACAGCGAAATTTTATTACCACATAGCCGTAAAAGACGCTTCGGCTCGTCAACAGCAATACCGATGTATTGAGTTATATCGTCACCTATGCGGCCAATATATTCCTTTATTGGTCCTATTTTCTGAACGCGGTTTACTATGCATTTGCCTCCAATAGCAAATCCTGCAGCTTTACCTTTGTATTTGCCCTTATGCTGTATATACGAAAACCAATGCAGATAATCTATTTCGCTTCTCACTACATCAACTCTCACTCCCATTTCTTGCAGCTTTGGTATTGCAGTTCCGTATATCCATTCGATATGCTCTGGTATTTCTCCGCTTATGCCATTCTTCGCATCAAACATCACTTCAGAAAACACAACAGCATCCAGCGGTTCTCCATGTTGAAGGGCAAGAAGTATGGTAGCGATACTGTCTTTACCGAATGAGCAAGACGCAATGTATTTCATTTCTATTTAATTAGATACGCATTTGGTGACACCGTAGGCGTGTGGGTAATATTCAGGATTATCTTCTCGCGTCATACTATTTCCTCCTCTGTATCAGAATCGAATTTCCTGCCGTCATTCGTGACGATAACCTCTCCTAACCAATTGTCATCGTCATAAGACCAACAATCAGGGCAATAGTCTTTACCGCCGAGGGTTTTCCAACCCTCTTCTCCCATGACTTCTCCTCTGACTGTGTTCTCTTCGTTATGCCACATTTCTTCATCTGCAAGGCATCCGCAGCAATCACACCTCACATTGTAAAATGTCCCTGTTAGTGTCATGTTATTCCTCCAATTCTATTTTTGGTTGTTTCATATCTTTAATCCTTATAGTAATAAGATCCTGTGTATCCAGCGCCTTTGAGAGGAAGTCCGGGAGCCCATGAGATAGGTTCGGAGAAGAATTGCTCTATGGTGCTGAGTTCCATGTCGGAGGGTGCGTCCACCACTATCTCGTCGTGTATGTGCATGACCACGTCGATGCCTCTGCTCTCCGCGCGTAGGATGACCTGCCCGAGGATGTCTCGGGCTATGGCCTGTGTGATGTTCTCGGCCAGTTTGCCTCCGTATGTCTCGTCAACTTCCCATTTCTTCGTTGTCTGGTTCATGCGCTCGTAGGAAATGCGCATATCGTCCTCCTCTCCGGTTAGCTTGGCACGAGGGTAGGCGATCTCACGCCCGCTGGGGAGCAGGCAGAAGAGGATCCCACGACGCATGTAGAAGGTGACGCCACGTACGGAAGCCACGGCCCTGTCGGAATAGATGGCGGCCTTGGCGGAGCGTTCTATGGTGCTCCACAGCTTGACGATATGCGGGTTGGCCTTGCGCCACATCTTAACTATAGACCTCATCTCCTCGTCGGAAAGCCCCATGCGGTCGGCGCCCATGGCAGAGAGTGCACCAACGCCACCCTGATAGCCCAGGGCAAGCGTAGCTATCTTGCCCTTCTGGCGCAGTTCCGCGTTCTGTCCGTGCTTCTCTACCGGCACCCCGAACATCTTGCCTGCCGTGGCGCAATAGATGTCGCCACCGTTGCGGAATGTATCGAGTACCCACCTCTCTCCGGCCAGCCATGCAATGACGCGGCATTCGATGGCCGAGAAATCGCACACGATGAACTTGTTGCCGGGAGATGGTATGAGCGCCGTGCGTATCAGTTCGGACAGCGTATTGTTGACGTTGGCGTAGTTGATGCAGAACCTCTCGTAACTACCGTCAGCCACGAGTTCCCGTGCGTAGTCGAGGTCAGACAGGTGGTTCTGTGCCAGGTTCTGCAGTTGCACGAGTCGGCCTGCCCATCGTCCCGTCTGTACGGCACCGTAATACTGGAAGAGTCCGTGCATACGTCCGTCCTGGCATACGCAGTCAAGCATGGCCGGGTACTTGGCTACGGAAGTCTTTCCCAGTTCCTTGCGTATCTCGACAACGCGGCGCACCTTGGGGCCGAGGAACTGCACGGGAATGTCATCTATGGACTCCTTGGAAAGCGTCTCCATCCTGTAGCCTGTAGTATCGTGAATCCATTGCTTCAGCTGAGTTACGGAGTTAGGGTTCTCCAGCCCTGTTATGCGACGCGCCTCCTCCATGAGCTCGTTGGCACGAAGGTCGATGAAGCGGCATGCGTTCTGCACGAATGGAATGTCTATGCGTACGCCACGGCGGTTTATGCGATAGTCGGCGATCTGCAGTTCACGCTCCCATGCCGGAATGTTCTGGCATCCGATTACCTTGCGAGCCACCTCTACCTCTGTGTCTACGTCGCGCAGGCAGTAAGCCTTGTATGTCTCCCATTTGGCAAGGTCGGTGTCGTATGGGCGTCGGCGGCCGTTCTTGTCGGGACAGGAGAAGAAACGGATGAGAGCCTCGCCCTCCTTCATCTTCTGCTTCTCGAGGCCGAGTACGGAGCCGAGCGTGGCAAGGCGCATGGGGAATCCCAGGCGAGCCGCCTCTATCATGGTGTCCTGCCACTGGTTGACATCGAGTTCGATGCCAAGATAGCGTGACAGACAGGTTATCTCGAACACCATGTTGTGTGCGATCTTAACTACTGATGGGTCGGTAAGGGCTGCGAGGATGTCCTGCGGAATGGCCTCGCCCTCAGCAAGGCTGACAAGCCGAGCAGGAGCATAGTCAACGCTATAAGCGAACAGCAGTACAGTGAAATCGCTACCCTCCACATAGCGGTAAACGCCGCCTGATACAAGGTCTTCATTGCTGTAGGTCTCTATGTCTATAAGAAGTTTCGTCATTGTAGTGTGTCTTTATGTTAGTGGGGGAGGGCAGAGTCGAACTGCCAATGAAAAGTGAGGAAAAGAAATTAACCGTAGCTCCCCCGGAAGGGCCCATGCTATACGTCGCGCACGGCATAGGCAAAACATACGCCATAAAAAAATGGTGTACAGCACACCGCTGTGTGCAAGAATAAAAGGTATGTAAAATGGGGCCTTTATAGGTTCTCGTCGTCCTCGAGGCCGAGGTCGGCGAAGTCGTTGGCGGCTGATATGCGGGCACCCCCGAGAGGTTCGCCCTCGCGTGTCATCAACAGGTTGTTCAGGAAGCAGCTGATGCCCTTCTTTCCGCTCTCGTGGTTGAAGCCAGAGAAAGAGATAGACGCGTAGCCGTAGCAACCTGAGAAGAACTCCTCCTCGGAGAGGATAGGCTGGAGGTTGCGGTCAACGATGCCCGGCTGGTTGCGGCTCTTGGCATGGAGGAAATAGTGTCCCTCGTAAGCCTCGCCACGTGGCTCGCCGTCGTCCTTCGGCTCGTCTCCGTCCTGGAGAGGGTCGAAATACTTTGCCGGGCGCTTGCCACCCCACTTCTCGGTAACGGCATTCTCGTAAGCCTCCTGGATAGCCTTGCGCACGGAAGCCACGAGTGCGATGTTGGACTTGGGAATGAGCAGGGTGGCCGTGTAATCCTCACGGTCGCTGTCCTTGGCCTTGTAGGGTTCGAATACATGGAGGTAAGAGAAACGTACCTCGCCAACTTTCAATTTAACAGATACTGCCATAATTGTAGAATTTTAGAGTGTTACTGATTATTTGTTAACTATATCCTTGAAGTCTTCCGCTGCTGTGTTTACGTGGAGCGGTTCACGCTTGTCGGACAGAGGGACGAGCGTGAGCTTTCCCTCCGGCTTGTCTATGAGGCCTCGTGACAGTTCGGCAAACAGCTTCTTGCCAACGAGACTCTCCAGTTCGGTTATGGTCTTCAGTTCCCTCGGCTTCCAGACATCCTCGTGCCCAGCCTCCTCCATGCGCGACGCCAGCTCGGAAGGGTCGGTTACCTTGCGTACGGCGCGCCCGGCCACGAGTTTGAATCCCTCGAACTCCGCACCGTCTATGGCCCGTGCTATGGCATACTGCTCGACAGCCGTACACCACGACTTGATGGCCGGTATGAGGGCGAGAATGGCCGGCATCTCCTTGTCGGTGATGGTAGCCTTGTCCTCGTGCTGCGTATAGACAGAGATGGATTGGTTGGCCAGTACGGAGCAGGTAGCCTTCACCTTGCAGAAACGGCACCACTCACCCGGCTTCTGGTCTCCGGCCCCCTTGATGGCCAATGCGGCAGCTGGCATGAGCGTACCCTTGGCCCATGTCACGAGGTCGCTGACGGAGATCTCGTACTCGGAAAGGTTGTGCTTGCGCGGCTGTACGATGGCCATGCGTACGTTGTCTATACGGTATTCCACCTCGTACTCCGCTACGGCACCCAGAGCGTATATCATCATCTGCGGGTTCTCTATGGCGCTGACCTCGACACCCTTGCCGTACTTGAAGTCGATGACCTCCATCGTGCCGTCGGCTATGATGATGGCGTCAGCCGTACCGAAGGACTCGGGGATGTACTGCGTGAAGTCGAGTCGGCGCTCCACGAAGATACGTGCGTCCGGCGTGTTCTTCAGTGCCTCCTGGTACTTGTTCCACACGATAGATACGTACTCGTCTGAACAAGCCTCCATCTCGGCATCTACGAAGTAGTGACCTTCGGCTATCGTGTGGAGAGAGTCGCAATACTGCTCGTAGTAGGGAGAGGAATTGAGTATTTCGCTGTCATCGCCAACGATAAGAGAAATGAGCTTGCACTCGCAGAGAGCGTGTGCCACGGTTCCCTCGCGTGAGAATACGCTGCCCTCATCGGGCACGTTCTCTTCGAGACGCGCCGACGGGGTGCAGTTGATCCAGCGGTGGCTGGAGGAGGGGCTCAATAGTGCATGTGATTCAGCGGCCATGATCAGAAGGGGGATTTAGAGGTGAAGGATCCGTCGGTGTCGATGGCGGTGGTGTTGAACTCCTGGATGAAGGCAAAGAGCTTGTCGGGAGAGAGGCGTGAGGGAACGCGGTTGCCGTAGCTTTCGCCCAGCTTGTGTATGTAGTCGAGGAAGTAGCGGTACTGGTCGGTGCCTTTTTCCAGGCCGAGTTCTGCAACCTTTTCCTGCATGGCCTTGCGCCATGCAGCTTCGGTGGCCGTGCCTGTGGTGTTGCTTGTCACGTTGGCTGGTGCTGGTTCTGTCTCAGATGGAACCTCAGATGGAAGGTCGGATGCCTGTCCAGTTGGCGCATCTTGCGTCTCCGTCTGCTCAACGGGTGCCGGTTCTTCCTGCGACTTCTTGCGAGATGAGTGCTTTGGCTTTTCCTCGGCTGGCTTCTGGTTGTCGTCCTGTTCCTCTGTCGGGCGTTTGTTGAGTTCTTCTACTGTGTTGATGCCGTCTCCTGCTGCGAACAGGCAAAAGCCGATCATCTTCAGGATAACCTGGTCCTGAGTGGAATCGAGTTCGATAGTAAATTTCATGTTCTTTACCCTTTTGTTGGTTATACAATGCGGTTGATATACTTAATAAGTTCCTGGCCTTTATACTTGCGCTTACCCTTGGGGCTCTGCACGAACTTGACAAGTCCGCACCGGGAGTCTTTCAGCAGGGTGTGTCGGTCAACATTGGCGAGTGCGGCTGCCTGGACGGTGCTGTAATAGCGAGAGGGGTCAATGAGTTCTCTTGTATTCATACAGGTAATATCGTGCTATCTGTTCATTTGATATGGGCTTGTCTCCAAGGCTGTCTGCAAGTGCCATGGCGCAGTCTTCGTATTCCTCCTGGCTCATCCGTGCTATGACGGCGTTCGTGTCGATGGGCGGGAACATGGCAAGCAAGAAGATGATGGACAGGAAGAGGATGAAGCATGTAAGGCTCGTGTTGTTGATGTCATTCGTCATAGGTCTTTTCTATTTTCAGTCCTGCTACTGCCGCCTCTATCTCTATCCGTCTTACGTCTCCCGGGTTCCTCGACTTGATGCGTATCATCCTTTTCTCTGGTGAGTAGTAGAAGGCCTTCCGCATGATCATCATCAGCCTTACCATGGAGATAAGCTGTCGGTGGCTTCCGATGAGATATAGGCGGCAGGTGGGACTTTTCATTTTACTTAGATGATAAAGCTGTCTATCTGGCAGGGGCTGTTGTGCTGCATGAGTACGCGCATCTTCTTGCTTCCCGGGTGCTTGTACCCGGCGTTCCTAGCGCGGTTCACCTCGTTCTTGTGGTGCAGATTGGTAAAGGATTCGCTGACGTGGGATGATTGGGCAATCGTGATTCTGTAGAACACTTCTTCTCTTCCCGTGCGCTCCTTTTTTCTGAGTGTGTCAATGTAATTGTCGTAAAACTTGCTCATTTCTGTTCCTCCTGATTATTTAAGTATGGTTTGATTTCTTCTATGTATCTTACTATTCTTTCGTATTCCCGTCCTGACAGCTGGCTGTCTGAGTATGCCGTCTTTATAAGCTCGTCTCCCGTGCCGTAGAAACATCCGACCTTCCACATATCGTTAGAGCGCGTCCAAGTGAAAAATCTGCCAGAGCTCCACCAGTTCTTGAAAACGATATAGTCGTTTATTTCGTACACCTTAGCATCGCCGTACACCCAAGCATTGCCGTACACCCTGGCACTGCCGTACACCTTAGCATCGCCGTACACCCAAGCACTGCCGTACACCTCGGCACTGCCGTACACCTGAGCACCGCCGTACACCTTAGCCTCGCCGTACACCTTAGCCTCGCCGTACACCTGAGCACTGCCGAACACCGTAGCATAGCCGCCCACCAGAGCACCGCCGTACACCTTAGCCTCGCCGTACACCCAAACACTGTCGTACACCTCGGCATTATCGTACACCTCGGCACTGCCGTACACCTGAACACCGCCGTACACCTTAGCCTCGCCGTACACCTTAGCATCGCCGCCCACCAGAGCACCGCCGTACACCTTAGCCTCGCCGTACACCCAAGCATTGCCGACATGCGACAGGTTTTCCTCGCTTTCTATGTATCCGCCAAGATCTCCTTCCTTAACGTCAGAGAACGATGAGGTGGCCTGTATCCGGTACAGGGTGTGATCCTGAACATTTATGGTGTCGTCGGTAAGTTTGTATTTATTTGTCTTGTTCATTGTTCTGTTGTTTCTGTTTCGTGTCTTTCTTCCGTCGTATGGCATACTTGCTCATGACATCGGCTCCAGCTTGATGGTTATGAACTTGCGCCAGTTGGCCTTCTGTGCGTTGATGCGGTCTTCGATGTCGAAGCGCTGGCTGCTGGTGACGTCCTTGACGTGGAACTCGAACCATCCTCCTCCATCTACCGGTGCGCAGGTGAAGCTCATTCCCTGGTCGGCGAGGATGCGTGAGAGCCAGCGGACGGATGAGGGGTACGTGCGGATGATAATGTTTCTACGCGGCGTATCATTTGCTGCATCGCGATGGCGCAATTTCAGAGCGGATTCGACGGCATCGAGACGGGTGGAGAAAGTCTTCATTTCGCCGAAGATCTTTTCTATGACGTTCAGGGCGTTTTTCATCGCAGTGTTTTGAGCGTCAAAAAAAACTTTAAGGCCGCCGTACATTTCGGCATTCGGAGTTATGCCATCAACGGAGTAGTAACCCTTGTTGTAGATAGAGGGCAGCACCTCTTCGTACACCCAATCCTGGAATGCCAGTGCCTTGTCGGTTCTTGAATGCATGATTAGGCGCATTACCTCTGATAGCTTCCCGAACTTCATAGTTTGTGGACCGCCCGGTGTAGGAACGTCTATCTTCTGTACGTTTTTGCAGTGGTCGATTATGGCCAGCCTCGTATTAGTATACTTCAGGCATTTTGCCACGTCACGAAGGCAATACAGGGCTTCTTTTCCTTCGCCCTTTACTCTCACTTCCCCCATGTCGGAGGAGAACACGGATAGTCTTTTCTCGTCCATAATTGTTTTCATTTAATGTTGTACTTTTTTTTGGCATGCTCACGGATCTTCATCATCGACTCAAAAGATTGGCTGTACTCATCAAATGCGCCAGAAACAGCCTTACTGACGGTAACGGCAGAGCAACCAAGTTCATCTGAGATTTCTTTAATTGCGCCATGTGGCAGAAAAATTCGTTCAATGTTTTGCATAATACATTATTTATTTATAGTTTTGCATTTGCTTTTATATTCGCATTTGTATTATCTTATGCATTTTCGTATGCAAATATAATACGATTTTGTATATCGTACAAGTAAAATAATACAAAAATGTATATTTTGAATAAAATTTAACAAAAATAAACATATTAATATGGAAGAAGACATACGAAAACGTATTAAAATGGTATTTGATGAATCAAAAACTAAGTACTCGACAGAAACTGTTTCTGGGTCTAAATTACAAGCGAAATTTTCAAGGCAGATAAATGGCGTAAGTAAGCGTGTATCTTATGATGTGATTAAGTTTGTTCTCGATCGTTTTCCAGAGATTTCTGCCGAATGGCTTGTTCGTGGAGAGGGAGATATGCTAAAGCCAACAAGAGTTGTGATAGCGCAATCGCCAAAGGCAACAACAGTTAGAACCACAAGAGCGAGAAAGGCCATTGAAAAAAAGGAAAACGTAAAAAAAGCAAGGGTAACGACAACAAAAAGATTAACACCCGCAGCCGTTAAAAGGGCAAAAAAGAAATCAACAGAACGTAACTTACAAAAAGAAATTGATGAATTAAAAATGCAAATTGAATATTTGGGGAAAGAGTTTGGTTCGATGAAATGAATTGTAAAAATTAATTGTGCGAAAATCGTGGTAAAATAGAAATACATAACGCATTAAAATGGATTACGATTTTAGTAACATTTTCACTAATATGATAATAATAACGAATAAAATTTTCATTTATAAATAGTTAAAAGGGGGTATCAAAACGATACCCCCTTACAGGTACATGGTAAATGTAATAACCCAAGAAGAGAAAAGCACTAAAGGGGGCACTAAAACGATGCCTCCTTACGGATAGAATGTAAACGCAATAATTGAAACGAAAGAGAGAAATGTCCAAGAAGTGTCCAGGATATGTCCAAGATGAGGCGATTTTGTTTTAGGTAAAACGTCCTATTTGTTTTAGGTAAAACATATTCTGGAGCCAAAGAAAGGAGCAAAGTTATATGGAAATAAAGACAGCAAACATAAAGCCAAATACGCAAAATACGTGCAAATATGAAGTATCGAAAAAATAAATTAGCGAGTGGAATTAGTTGTTAATCAGCATAGTATAATATGTGCATAAAAGTTAATAGCACCTTTGCACCCGTGAAATATCGATTGTTGCTTATTTTGTGGCTTCTTTCCTTGATATGTTATGCTCAGGAAAGAGAGGGACATTTTGATACTGCCACGATGAACGCTCCTGTTTACGAGGCTGACACCACGGCTCTTCCCAATGGTGTCATGCGACCTGTTTATTGGTTAGGACGCTATCTAAAAAATACCAACAAGCATGCAGACAGACCATTTGATTGTAGTTTCCTCTGTGGCCCTTCGTATAGTGCCACCACCAGTTTGGGCGTGGGTGGCGGATTGAGCGGATTGTATAGTTGGGACCGTAGCGATCCATATTTGACCAAAAGTTCCATCAGCCTTTTTTTCAACACTTCTATTAAGGGAATTATCCAGACGGGATTCAAGGGTAATAACTTTATGAAGGGCGACCGCCAGCGTTGGAATTATAAACTGACGTTTCTATCCATTCCGACCGATTTCTGGGGTATAGGATATGAAAATGGCGCCGTGGATGCCAACAAGGGGAGTTACCATATGATTAAGGTGAACTTCAAACCTGAATACCTTTTCCGTTTACGGGAATTCATGTATTTGGGACCTCAGTTGCACATCCTGTACAATCATACGTATGATTTTTCAGATGTCTCCATGATAAGCGGGATGGACCACAACTTCTTTTCCAATGGAATTGGTTTTATAGCTCAATATGACAGTCGGGATTTCCCTTTGAATGCCTATCGTGGCAACTTTGTGAAAGTGGAGCAGATGTTTTATCCGAAACTGACCAATGAACATTATTTCAACTATACGGATCTGACCTATGCCGCCTATCGTAATATGTGGAAGGGTGGTATTGTGGCAATGGAATTGCATAGTCGTTTCAACTATGGCAACGTTCCCTGGACGATGCTTTGTCTGGTAGGTGAGGACGGCCGTATGCGTGGATATTACGAAGGTCGGTACAGAGACAGGAACATCATAGAGGGACAGTTGGAGATTCGTCAGAGTTTCTCTCACCGTCAGGGAGCTGTCATCTGGGTAGGAGCCGCCAATGTCTTTCCCGACTTCCGCCATATTTACATGCGACAGGTGCTACCCAATTACGGCATTGGTTGGCGCTGGGAATTCAAGCAACGGGTGAATTTCCGATTCGATTTGGGCTTTACGAAAAACAAACCAGGCTTCTGTGTGAATATGAACGAGGCCTTCTGACAAATAATCAAGGATGCAAATAAATATATAATATATAATATATAATATATAATGAAAAAGACATATATACTTCTCTTATGTTTGCTGTCGGTCATGTCTATTTCGGCAGAAGAAGAGCAAATAAAGTTTGGTGACTTCAATACTTGGATAACCAGAAGCATAAAAGAGAGTGTTCTGGTAGGTGGTGAAACAAAAACCTTGTACGAGGTGGGTCCCACAGGAACGTATGATGGCGAAAGGGCCTATACGAATCAGGGTGGTTGCCCATGGGCCAACAGCAATGTGTATGCCAAGGTGTGCGGTGTGGTGAAGACGAACGTCAGTGTTTATCCCGATGAACATCCTGGTAATGGAAAGGCAGCCAAACTCTGTACTCAGATTGTTAAATGTAAGGCCGTTGGGATTGTCAACATAAGCGTTCTGGCCACCGGTAGCATCTTTTTGGGAACAGTCGTAGAACCCATCACCAGCAGTCGTAGCCCAATGTCGAAGATCAGCGTGGGAATCCCGTTCAAAAAGCGTCCGAAGGCATTGAAGTTCGACTATAAGTATCATGCTGTTGGGGAAGCCAATCGTATTCGGGAAACAGGTTTCAGTAAGACGAAGACTGTTGAAGGTCCCGACAAAGGCGAATGCACGTTCTTGTTACAGAAACGTTGGGAGGACGAAGATGGCAATATCCATGCACTCCGCATTGGTACTATGCGCTACCGTTTCAGCAAGAGTACGGACGGATGGGTAGAAGGCAAGTCATTCCCCATACATTATGGAAACATTAGCCAGGAAAGCTATTATAAGGAATGGATGGGTATGGTAAAGGGCGAGCGTCAATATTATTGTTTGAACAGCAAGGGGCAAAATGTTCCCATCATAGAAGAAGGCTGGGCCGATGCCAACGAAACACCCACTCACATGATCCTGAAATTCGATAGCAGTTACGGGGGTGCATACATCGGTTCCGTGGGCAACACATTGTGGATCGACAACGTAAAGCTGGAATACTGATACCTATTTTAATAGGCGTTGGGAAAGCTTGTGTTAAATAATTCGCGAATTTTTTTCTGCATTTGTTTGGCTGTTTCACGAAAAAGCCATACCTTTGCATCCGCGTTTCAGAGGAAATGCGTCTAAATGAATATTTTTTTGAAAGTTTGATCACTGAATCAAAGTCGTTACTGAAAAATTCGTTGCGGAAATAGCTCAGTTGGTAGAGCACAACCTTGCCAAGGTTGGGGTCGCGAGTTCGAGTCTCGTTTTCCGCTCGAAGAGCAAAGCGAGTTCAAGGTTCTCAACAGCATCGAGTCTCGTTTTCCGCTCGTTTCAGTAAAATGCCCAGGTGGCGGAATTGGTAGACGCGCACGTTTCAGGTGCGTGTGCCGCAAGGTGTGCAGGTTCGAGTCCTGTTCTGGGCACAATACGACTTTGAGGAAGGAAGTTTCCAGAGTTATGGAGAGGTGGCGGAATGGTAGACGCGCTGCTTTGAGGTGGCAGTGCTGCAAGGCGTGGGAGTTCGAGTCTCCTCCTCTTCACCTATACATTGGAAACTTGTTGCGGAAATAGCTCAGTTGGTAGAGCACAACCTTGCCAAGGTTGGGGTCGCGAGTTCGAGTCTCGTTTTCCGCTCGGAGAGCAAAACGAGCTCAAGGTTCTCAACAGCATCGAGTCTTGTTTTCCGCTCGTTTCAGTAAGATGCCCAGGTGGCGGAATTGGTAGACGCGCACGTTTCAGGTGCGTGTGCCGCAAGGTGTGCAGGTTCGAGTCCTGTTCTGGGCACTAAAAAAAGGGAATGGCCGTTAACCATTCCCTTTTTGTTTGTCAAAAGCAAGCGGTGTAGTTACGCTTCACAAATCGCTGCCGCACCGAACAGCCCCACATATTCGGTATTGCTACAAAGGATTTTGATTTTCTCAACCGTCTTGGCATAGGGGAAGTTCTGCATTTCCTCGTACATTGCGTCCTTGAAGTAAGCGAACGCCTTTGAAATGCTACCGCCGATAACAACCGCTTCAGGGTCGTAGGTAAACATGATCAGGTTAATCAGTTTTCCCACATGGGTGCCGAAGGTCTTCATTATTTCCAGTGCCTTGGCGTCTCCTTGGGCAGCTGCCATGGCTGTATCCTTGCCTGTCGTGCCGAGTCCTTCGAAGAAACGGCTGCTGCTGTAGTACTCGTAATCCTTGTCAAGATAGGGCAGACTGCCTATTTCTCCTGCCCCGGTATTGGCTCCGCGATACAATTTGCCGTCAACGATGATTCCGGCGCCAACTCCCGTACCCAGTGTTATGCACACCGAATGGGCAAAAGGAGCAGCCTCGCCATATCTGGCAACGCCCAAGGCAAAGCAGTTGCAGTCGTTGTCCACCGACACAGGTAACTGGTAGCGCTTTTCCAGGATTTCCTTCAGATGTACCTCTTTCCAGGAAGGAATGGCCACTACGTCATACACAATGCCCTTTTCGGCATCCACGACAGACGGAACGCCTATGCCTATGGCCTTCACTTCGGGCGACATAAGTTCATCTATCATCGAATATAACTGTTCGATCACATCGTTCTCGCTTCCGTCGGCCTTACATTCCTGATACAGGATATGGTCCACTTCTCCATTGTTGATGATTCCGGCACGTATCTTCGTACCGCCCAGGTCTATTGCTATAATCATATCGTGAATTATTTGATGGTTCCGCTCTTTTCCACTCTCACGGTCTTGGTGTTGCCGTCACCCCATATCAGCGTCAGGTTGAACGGAACGTTCGTCTCAACGGAGATAACAGGCTGTTCAGATGCACTCTTGCGAGTTGCGGCTTTCAGTGATACGACACCTTCGGGACCAAACGGATATTTCTCTATGCCGTGTGCCTCCAGATTGGTTACGTCCCATTCGATGGTCTCCTGGGAATAATCGGATTTTATACCTATTATGTATTCCAGGAAGACGGCGATGGGGGGGAGTCCGGTCCATCCTACGAAGTCCTTTCTGGCCATGAAGCCTTCCTTGCGGAATTCGGGGGCATAATATTCCCAGAAGGTATTCGTGTTCTTCCATACGTCGAAGACGCAGGAATAATGGTTGTGAGCCACCTCACGGGCTTCGTTGTGGTATCCCCTGCGCCAGAGTCCGTCTATCACCATGTAATTGGTGCCTGGCCATACGCCACCCTGCCAGTAGCGGCCGTTCTCATTGTACTTGGGATGGTCGGCGGAAAGTGAAGGAACCTGGTGCTCGCGCTTGAATTCCTTCTCGTTGCTGAGGTGGGCAACCAGTTTGTCCAGTTTGTCCTTTTCCAGCACGTCCGTCTGCAGGGCCCAGAAAGCACTTATCCCCTTGGTCGGACAGAGAGAGCCATCCGCATATCGGTCGTGAAGGAAATTATCTTCGTTGCTCCACATGTTTTCCCCGATATGTTTCTTCAGGAACTTCATCTCGTCCTCCATATCCTCAATTTCCTGCCAGCGCTCGGTAAAGAAACCTATCTGCAGGAGACAGTCATCCACCAGCAGTTGCTGCAGGTTGGTATCCAGCCATTCCATGTGTCCGTTGGAATAAATTGGATTGTATCCCTCGGGAACTCTCGGCATATTGTCCATACCCGTACCCCAGCCGCTGCTCCAGTAGGCACCGTTCGGCCATGTCCTGTTTATTTTCCACCATTTGGCATATCCGGCCAGTGCAGGGAATATGGCATGCAGTCTGTCCAGGTCGCCGAACTGGCGGTAATAGGCGAGTTCAACCCAAGGCAGCAGGTTCGGGCCGGTAGAGGTCGGGTCGTATCGTTCGAAGCAATCCGATCCGTCGGCACGTATCTCCCTGCAGATAAATCCGTCGGGATGCTGCTTGGCGTAGAAGTTGTCCAGTGAGTTCTGGAAAGGGAAGAATCTGAAGCCGTATCGTGCAAACATCATCATGAAGCAAGTGTCCCACATGAAGATATTGCCGTTGTAGGCCACATCGAGATAGGACGACACGAAGCCCGATCCGTCCTTAGGCTGGCAGATATGTGCTATGGCCAGTTTCCATGCATGCCAGTACATCTCCACTTCTTTCTCGTGTCCCTCCCAGATGGGTGACGGCAGGACTTTCTTGGCCTGCTCAAAGGAGCCAGGCGTTGTCTTCACCGCCTTCTTGGTTCGGAACTCATTCTCAGCCACGAACACTTCCTTCACGTAGGTGTTCTTGTATGGCAAATCATACGGCCCCGACTTCAGGTCCTGAGCCTTCATCATACCGGACAATGCGAGAAATCCGGCCAACGCTGTCAAAAATCTTTTCATCGCTTATATTTTGATAGTATGTTTTTTTATGCTGATTCTGCTAAAACATCGCAAAGATACGATTAAGTGAGCGCAATACAAAAGAAAATTTGTTTTTTTTGCATTGCCGAGCGGAAGTATCCTCGACCAGTAGGTCAAAGATACGATTAAGTGAGCGCAATACAAAAGAAAACCTGTTTTTTTTGCATTGCCAAGCGGAAGTATCCTCGACCGACAGGTCAAAGATACGAATAAGTGAGCGATTTGCCAAATTTATCTGTTTATTCCTTTGTTGACATAGAATTTATCTGTATTTTTGCATTGTTGCAACCGTCCAGTTATCAAAATCAGACGGGAAATCCTACTTATTTGCATAATAAAGAACAAACATAATTTTCCAAGACACAATGAAACATCTATCAACAACTATCGCATTAGCGTTCAGCATGTTTTCCTATGCCCAGGAGAACCCGATAAACATCGACTTGCAGCAACGTGGGGCAGACGTATCTCCCAACCTGTATGGCATTTTCTTCGAGGAAATCAATCATGCCGGCGACGGAGGCCTCTATGCCGAATTGGTTCAGAACCGTGGTTTCGAGGAACATGTCCTTCCATTGGCCATGCATTACGAGAACGGCCATGCCGTAGGGGTTGACAGTCCGAACTATTACAGTGGTGTCCATAAGAAATGGAGCATAGACTGGAACCTGGAAGAGAAGAAATACCTGGGTTGGGGCGTTAAGGGCAATGCGTGTGTCGTCGCTCGCGAGGTAAAGGAGATGGCAAAGCCGTTGCATCGGAATACGCCCAATGCCATGCAACTGACTATCAGCAATATGAGAGATGGCGGTTCGGCCCGCCTGATAAACTCCGGATACTGGGGCATGGGCATCAGCAAGGGCGAGAAGTACGACCTGCGTTTCTATGTCAGGAGTGCCGACTACCAGGGAACCATCGGAGCCGAAATCACCGACTCCGAGACCGGACAGGTGCTTGGCCGTGTGAATCTCAAGAAGAAGAATATAAAAGAATGGACCGAATATACGGGTGTCATTACAGGCAAGGGCACCACAGCCAAGGGTCAGCTCGAACTGGTCTTCACAGCACCGGGTACGGTCTTCGTGGACTATGTATCGCTGTTCCCACGCCATACGTTCAAGAACCGCAGGAATGGCCTGCGCCCCGACCTGGCACGAATGCTTCAGGGCCTGCACCCCAAGTTCATGCGTTGGCCGGGAGGATGCATCGTGGAGGGAGCCACCTTCGCTAACCGTGTCAAGTGGAAAGAGACGTTGGGCGACCCCATGACACGTCCGGGCGAATGGGACCTGTGGGGCTACAGGGCCGATTGGGGTATGGGATACCATGAGTTCCTGCAGTTCTGCGAGGACTTGGGCATGAATGGCATGTTCGTCGGTAACGCCGGATTATCCTGTACCTGGCGCAATGGCGACTATGTCGATACCCAGGAGGAACTCGATGCCGTGGTGCAAGACTTTCGCGATGCCATAGAATATGCCCTCGGAGACCCCGCCACCAATAAGTGGGCCAAGATGAGAGCCGACGCAGGGCACCCCAAACCCTTCCCGCTGAAGTACGTGGAGATAGGAAACGAGAATTTCGACCCCATGTATGTCAAGCATTTCAACTACATTTACGGTTTCCTCCAGAAGGAATATCCCCAGATCATCTTCATCAACAATCTTAACCACACCGATCCTCTGCTGAGCCAGATGCCCGGCGACTATATGGTGGATCCGCATTGGTATGTCAATCCGGACTACTTCTTCAACAACAACCATCTTTTCGACCAGGCCTCCCGCGCCCACGACATCTACGTGGGAGAGTATGCCTGCAACAGTGGAGTAGGGGGCGGAAACCTCCTCGCCGCCATCAGCGAAGCCGCATTCATCCTCGGTATGGAGCGCAACAGCGATGTGGTGAAGATGGCATCGTATGCCCCCCTGTTCGAGAACGTCAATCACAAGGACTGGACCTGCAACCTGATCCATTACAACAGCAATCAGACCTATGGCCGCGCCTCCTATTACGTACAGAAGATGGCAGCCGAGAACAGGCCTACGTACAACGTCTTTGTGGACGAAACGACACGGGAGATATCTACCGGTCCCTTCCGGGCAGGAGGCATCGGACTGGGCAGCTATGCCACCGACTGCGAGTTCAGGAACGTGAAGATAGCCCAGAACAATCAGGTCACGGAGTATGGGCCCCGTCGGTTCGAGCATAAGAAAGGCGTATGGGAAGTGAACGGTGACGTGCTTTCACAGCATTCCGACCAGACGAATACGCTGTCCCAGCTGAGCGGCTTCAAGTCCGACAACTACACCCTCACGCTTCAGGCCCGCCGTACCGGAGGCAGGGAAGGCTTCTTCATCTACTATGGACTCGACGACAGCGGCCGGAACGGGTATGGCGTCAATGTGTCAGGTTGGGACAATAAAGCCACGGCCGTACAGCCGATGGGCAATGGCGTAACGGACGGCTACGTCAGCGAAAAGGTCGGCCAGACACTCGACAACGACAGATGGTACGATGTGAAGCTTGTGGTCACCCCCGAAACGGCCACACTCTACATCGACGGGAAAATCATAACGATGGCCAAGCCCATGACCAAAACGCGCCAGTACTGTCAGACCGGTTACGACGAGCAGACCCACGAGCTGGTGATAAAGGTAGTCAACGGAACGGAAGAGCCATACAAGCGGGCATTCAATATCCAGGGCGTCGATCGCGTGGAGGCACGGGGCCGCGTCATAACGCTGGCCGGCGATGCAACGGCCGAGAACACCTTCCAGGAGCCCGAGAAGCTGTCCCCCAGTACGACCGGCTACGACGGCTTTGCCAAACAGTTCACTTACCAGTTCGCCCCTATGTCATTCACCATCCTTCGCATAAAGGTGGCGGATAAATGAAACCAAAACTGGGATGCCGGGGGTTTGAAACTTTGTTTCTTTGATTCTTTGAATCTATGATTTCTTTGTTTTCTTTGCCGTATAGGCATAAAATTCTTCTTTCTCTCTTTTTATAAAAAGGAAAAAAGAAAATAAAAGAATATATATACTGTATATAAGAAAAACAAAGAAAGTCCAATTTGTAAAAGTCTTTTACGAAACATCGTTCAAACGTACAAAGACGGTTTGGATTTTATCACCTAAAAAGCAGTATCTCTAAAAAGCAGTATATCCTGCAAAGAAAACAAAGAAATCATAGATTCAAAGAAACAAAGATTCAAAGATTCCAAGAAATATGATTCCTGTATAGGTCTGGTTTTGGTATCTCATTGCACTGTGCGTGCGCCTGTATCGAAGTATCATGAGAAAGATATCGTGCTGCACGTGGCGCACTATCGAAGTTTCCGTGCAGTTATACCGAAGTCTTGATGCGGTTATATCGAAGTTTTCGTGTGCTACTATCGAAGTGTTGAGAAAATTATATCATAGATATAAGAGGGTATGCTGTCATACTATGCCAGCAGTTTTAACATTTCAGATTTTGTGTAGGGCCGATTCTGCCGTACCTTTGCCTTCGGATTGGTAAAGGAACCGGATAATAGCGATTTTGACAACTACCGGAGAAGGAAAAAAATAATAATGATTCAAAACGGAAAGTTTCCCTTTGGAAAAGACCACTTTCAGCAAAAAAAATTCTTATCTTTGTCGTTGAAAATAAAAAAAATAAATGATATGAAGAGAACTAAGATATTAGTGCTATTTTTTGCGTCTCTGGCCTTCCTGGTCAGTTGCTCGGAGAACGTTGACACGGACAGTCGTTATGTGTTCAACAAAAAAACGGTCATGGAATACCTTTCTTCGCATGAGGAGTATTCTGAATATTGCGAATTGCTGAAAATCCTGCCCCTGAGCAACAGAACGGCTACCACATTCGACAAGTTGCTTGCTGCACGTGGCCATTACACGGTCTTTGCACCCAAGAACGAGGCCATTCAAGCTTTCCTGGACACCCTGGCTGCCAATGATGTCATCGACAACGCCAGTTGGGACGGCTTCCGCAGCGAGAAAGACAGGGACTCAATACGTCGGATAATCGTCTTCAACAGCGTCATTGACACAGGGGATGACAAGGCGGCTCTTTTCACGTCTGATTTCCCCACGGAGCAGAATGCGGAAATCATATACCCCAACATGAACGAACGCAAGCTGATGGTACGCTATGGCAATGATTCCGAAATCTACGTCAATGAATGTCTGGTGGACGACAAGGAGTATGACATGGAGTTCCTGAATGGTGTCATTCATTCCATGCATTCCGTCATTTCACCCTCGCAAGCGACATTGGCAGATTACATCAAAAAAGTCGTTTCGGAAAAACAGGAGGGCTATTATGTGGCTTGTCTGCTGGCCAATGCCGTAGGACTGAATGACACGTTGAACGTATATGAGGACTATACGTTTGAAAGGCTGTACAAGGAGGGCAAGTTGCCCACAATATACAAGCGAGTCAGTACAGCCGATCACCGCTATGTCAACTTTACCTACTTTGCCGAGACGGATGAGTTCTGGACCCGTACCTTGGGCAAGCCTGCCCTGGACATCACCATCGAGGACGTGGTGGAATACCTGAAAAACCAGAACATCTATCCCGAGGCAAAGCGCAACAACGACTACAAGTCGGAGGACAACCTGCTGAACCAGTTCGTTACGTATCATTTCCTGCCTCAGAAACTGAACACGGACCGTCTGGTTAGGCACTACAACGAGGTTGGATATAATCCCACGACCAAAGCCTTCGGTGCCGTAGTCTATGACTACTTCACCACCATGGGCAAGCCACGTGTCTTAAAGACCTATCAGGCCAGCTACGAGGCTGGAGCATTCCTGAACCGCTTCCCCAATCTGGACAATGGCAGAAAGGGTACCTACAAGGAACTTTCCTGTGATCCGGACAAGGAGGGCGTCCACATAGGCGATGCGGAACACAAGGTCAACAACGCCATACGCAATGCCATTATTTATCCATTGGATAAGTTGCTGGTGTATAGCGAGGACGTGCGCCGATGCTTCCGTGGCGAGCGTCTGCGTTTCGACACCACGGTACTGTCGCCCGAAATCATCAACAACGACCATCAATACAAGACGGTGGAATACTACACAGAAGATGACTACCCCTATCTGACAAACGTTACCCTGAGACGCGGAACGGTCTTCAATCACGAAGAAGCTGTCAACGAGTATCAGGGAGACTTCATGCCTGCCACGGGCAACGTGGACATGACCATAAAGATGCCGCCTGTTCCCACGGCCGGTATCTACGAGGTGCGTTGCATGCAGAATGCCTACCACAACCGCAGCATCTTCCAGTTCTACTGGGGTACTGATCCCGACAGGCTGGTCAGCGTAGGTCTGCCCATCGATTTCCGCATGGGCGGTCAGACAATGTATGTAAGAGGCGTTGAACGTCCCAGCGGTATGGGATGGGAGCCCGATGTGGAAGACGATGAAGACTATTGCGCCCAGATTGACCGTTTCCTGCGTGCCAAGGATTATATGAAATCGCCCAAATATTTCTGCAACAGCCCTGGGAGCTCGTCCCCCACTCGTGACAACGAAACATTCCTGCGCCGAATCCTGTTGCGCCAGTATATGAGCCCGGACGAGCAGTATTACCTGCGACTGAAATCCTGTATCGATGATCCTGATCGCTTCCTGGTACTTGACTTCTTCGAATATGTTGCCAAGGAGGTCTATGACAACCCCGAAAAGCCGGAGGATATCTGGTAAACCCATGAACTTTGCGCCAAGAACTTAAATAAATGAAATAAAAATAAAAACGAAAATGAAAAGAACATCCCTTTCCATGCTTGCCTTGCTGACGGCTGTCTCCTTGTCGGCAAAGGACATCTTTGTGAACACTCCCCACACGACCCTTCTCCTGAAAGCGGAGGAAAACACTCCCCTGCACATCTCCTATTACGGGTCACGTATCGACAACGCACAGCAGGTGTACGATGCCTTCAGCCTATGGGAGGATGCCTATCCCTCGTTCGGTCTGGGGAACGACGAGATTTGTGCCTTGAGCGTACAGCACGTTGACGGAAACATGAGTACCGAACTGGTATATGTGTCTGACAGCGAGAAGAAAGAGGGTAACACGGTACTCTACACCATCAGCATGAAGGACAAGGTGTATGATTTCTATGTGGATGTGTGCTACAGGGCTTACCAGAACTGCGATGTGGTGGAAACCTACAGCGTCCTGCGCAACGGGGAGAAGAAACCCGTGCGACTCCTGAAGTATGCCAGCGGATTCCTGCCCCTTCGACAGGGTGATGTATGGGTGAGCCACGAGCATGGATCGTGGGGTGCAGAGGGCGAAATAACGGAAGAGCCCCTGAATGCCGGCGTATGGGAAATCCACGATTTGATGGGTACCAAGAATGCATACCGCAACCGTCCCAACATGATGCTCTCACTCGACGGAAAGCCTCAGGAGAACAGCGGAAGAGTCGTGGGTGCCGTGCTCTGCTGGAGCGGCAACTTCCGCATGACGGTGGATACGCAAGGCAAGAGCGTACACCGTTTGGTGGCGGGGATTGACGACACGAATTCCCACTATACCCTGGGAAAGGGCGAGACCTTCACCACTCCGGAACTGGCACTCTCTTATAGTACCGAGGGAATGGGTGGCGTGAGCCGCAACTATCACAATTGGGCTCGTCGCAACAATAAGATCCACAATGGAATGGCACTCAGAAAGACCTTGCTCAACTCTTGGGAAGGTGTCTATCTAAATGTCTCCCAGGCTGGTATGGAAAAGATGATGGATGGCGTGAAGGAACTGGGCGGCGAACTCTTCGTGATGGATG
Source organism: Bacteroidaceae bacterium (assembly GCA_045617645.1). Classification (GTDB taxonomy): domain Bacteria; phylum Bacteroidota; class Bacteroidia; order Bacteroidales; family Bacteroidaceae; genus Physcousia. The sequence continues at coordinate 47,166 of JAZLIY010000121.1, forward strand.
ACGGATGGTTTGGCGGCAAGTACAAGCGCAGCGTGGACGACTGTGCCTTGGGCGACTGGGTGACCGATACCGAGAAGCTGCCTGATGGAGTGCCTGCCCTGGAAAAGGCCTGTGCCGAGAGAGGCTTGAAATGGGGTATCTGGATAGAGCCCGAGATGACGAATACGAAGAGCGAACTCTACGAAAAGCATCCCGATTGGGTAATCTGTCATCCCGAACGCACTCCTCGCACGGGACGTGGAGGCACCCAGCTTTGCCTGGATATGAGCAACCCCGACGTACAGGATTTCGTGTTCAAGGTGGTGGATGACATCATGACGGAAACTCCGAACACCTATTACATAAAGTGGGACTGCAACTGCGAACTTCAGAATTTCGGCTCGCATTACCTGAGTGCCGACAAGCAAAGCCATCTTTATGTGGACTATCACCTGGGCTTGCGCAAGACGCTCGAGCGCATCCGCGCCAAGTATCCCGACCTCGTCATTCAATGCTGCGCCTCTGGCGGCGGTCGTGTGAACTATGGCCTGATGCCCTACTTCGACGAGTTTTGGGTAAGTGACAATACGGATGCACAGCAGCGTCTCTTCATCCAATGGGGTACCAGCATGTATTTCCCCTCTGGAGCCATGGCGCAACACGTGAGTGCCTCTCCCAATCACCAGACAGGGCGTGTGGTGCCTCTGAAGTTCCGTTTCGACGTGGCCATGACGGGGCGTCTCGGCATGGAGATGAAACCTTCCGACCTGAACGAGGAGGAACTGGCCTTTGCGAAGAATGCCTTCCAACTCTATAAGGAAACCATTCGTCCCATCGTACAATTGGGCGACCAATACCGTCTGATATCTCCCTATGAAGGGAAGGGCTTCTGCAGTGAAATGTATGTGCAGGAAGACAAGTCGCAGGCTGTATTCTTTGCATACAAGTTCGAGAACTATGTAAACCAGTTCCGCCCTCGTTTCCGTATGGCTGGTCTCAACCCAGAAGCTACCTATACCCTCACGGAATTGAATCGCAACGGAGGGACTGACCATTGGGAAGGTGCCAAGATTACGGGCCGGTTCCTGATGGAAGAGGGCATAGAAATAGACCTTCCCGGTTCTATGGCCAGCAAGGTCATTCTGCTGAAGAAGAACTAGAATTCCAATTATCGTTTATGAAGAGAATAAGATTCACCTTGTCTTTCCTGTGCCTGGTGGCCACGGCTGCGCTTACGGTCGGGTGCAGCAACAGTATCAACCCTATCCTGACGGATGCCTATGCCGCAGATCCGTCTGCCGTAGTTTTCGGGGATACCCTGTTCGTATATCCGAGCCATGACCAGACGGCTGGAGTGGATTTCAACATGGAGGATTACCATTGCTACTATACCACTGACATGAAACATTTTACGGATGGTGGCGTAATCTTCAGGCCGCTCGAGCAGACGACATGGGTGAAAAAACGTGCCTGGGGTCCCCAGTGTGTAAGGAAGATGGTACCAAGGAGTGATACCGACACGACACGGGTGATGAGATATTTCTTCTATTACTCTGGCAATGCGAGCGAGATAGGCGTGGCTGTAAGTGATTCTCCGTTCGGCCCGTTCGAGGATCCTCTGGGCAGGCCTTTCTTCACTACCGACACTCCTGGCATCTACTGCAACAGGGATTTCATCGACCCGCACTGCTTCATTGACGATGACGGACAGGCTTACCTCTTTATGGGACAGAACACGGTGAATGCCGTAAAACTGAACGACGATATGATTTCCTACGACCATACGGGCGGTGTCCTGGATGAGAACGGGAATGAGACGGGGGTGTATCACATCGATGCTCCGAACTTCTTTGAGGCCATCTGCTGTCACAAATACAACGGCAGGTACTATCTGTCCTATGCAAATCCGTACAACACGGACCATGCCTACGAGCTGGAGTATTGCATCGGCGACAGCCCTCTCGGTCCATACGAGCACAAGGGCAAGTTCATGGATGCTCAGGGCAATTTCACCAACGAGCATTCCATCGTCGAATACAAGGGGAAGTGGTGGGTCTTCTATCACAATGCCTATGTGGGTGTTGCCACCGGTGCCGGTAATCAGGCTTTCAGCCGACGCAGCATGTGTGCCGACCGTCTCTACTACAACGAGGACGGAACGATACAGATGGTTAAACCGACCAGAAACGAGAGGAAATTCAGGAAGGCGGTGGAGACACTCACGCTGCCGAAACTCTATCAGCCCGTCAGCCAGGAGGAGATGCAGTCCGTATATGAAAAGGTATGCACCCCGGTAAAGCACGGTATTGTCGTCAGACCCGATAATCCGGACTACAAGGCTGACTGCCCGAGTGTCTTCTGGCATGACGGGAAATGGTATATGACCTGGATAATGTTCGACGGGACGGGCTATGAAACCTGGCTCTCGGAGAGCGATAACCTGTATGACTGGACAACCCTCGGCAAAGTAATGAGCTATGGCGAGGGAACCTGGGACAAGTTCCAGAAGGCCGGATACATAGCGCTGCAGGACCTGGAGTGGGGTGGAAGCTATGAGATGCAGCAGTACGAGGGGAAATACTGGATGAGCTATTTCGGCGGGTGCAACCCGGGCTATGAGACGGACCCCCTGATGATCGGCCTTGCCTCAAGCAGCACTGTGGGCAAGCCTGTGGAGTGGGAGTGTGGCGGGGAGCCTATCCTGTCTCCGATGGATGATGACAGTCAGTGGTTCGAGAAATGTACTCAGTACAAGAGTTGCATCATAGAGGACAAAGACCGCCTTACCGGTCACCGTTTTGTGATCTACTACAATGCAAAGGGCGAAAATCCGGTCTTGTACACCGAAAACGGCAGGACCAGCGGATACACCGCCGAGCGCATAGGAATGGCCTTCTCCGATGATATGAAGAACTGGGAACGGCATGCCTATAACCCGATTCTCTCTTTTGAGGACCCGGGTACCATAACAGGTGATCCGCAAATCCAGAAGATCGGCGACCTGTACGTAATGTTCTTCTACCGTGCCTTCGATCCGGAAAGGTCATACCAGGCCTACAACAGTTTTGCCTGCAGCCGTGACCTGATTCACTGGCACCCCTGGAACGGGGAAGACCTTATCCGCCCTTCTGAGCCGTACGACAACTTGTATGCCCACAAGAGCTATGTCGTCAGCTGGCAAGGTGTCACATACCACTTCTATTGTGCCGTAAATGAAGCAGGGGAGCGCGGCATCGCCCTGGCTACGTCCAAATAACCGGGGGCGGTTGGCCGCATCGGTCGAAAATAATTTTGCTCGGCAATGAAAAAAAAACGGGTTTTCTTTGTCATTGCTCTCGCTTATTCGTATCTTTGTCCCCACGAAAATCAAAAGTGATGTCCATAGTTAAATATACAACAGATGCCAACGAATAATAAAACGAAAACACGGATTGTGGAGGTTCCACAATTGGATAATGCAGGGCACAAACAGCCTCAGAACCTGGAATTTGAGTGTGCCGTACTTGGTGCTCTGATGGTGGAGCAGGAGGCTTATACCCAGGTATGTGACTTGCTGAAGCCGGAGAGTTTCTACGACCCTCGGCACAAGTTGATATACGAGGCCATACAGCAACTGAACATAGAGCAGAAACCGGTGGACATCATAACGGTATGTGAGCAGTTGGAACGGATGGATGCCCTGGAGAAAACGGGAGGGAGTGCCTATATCATGGAACTGAGTGCGGGCGTGAGCAGTAGTGCCCATATCCTGTATCATTCCCAGATCATTGCGCAGAAATCCCTTGCCCGACAGCTGATAACGTTCTGCAGTACGGTGCAGACGGGTGCCTTCGACCCTACGCGCGATGTGGCTGACCTGATGCAGGAGGCTGAGAGTGGGCTGTTTGCCATCTCGCAGAAGAACATGAAGAGCGACTATACGCAGATAGACCCCGTCATTTCGAACGTGTATAAGATGCTGAACAAGGCGGCTGCACGTGAGGACGGTCTGAGCGGACTTTCCACGGGCTTCGATAAGTTGGACAAGATAACGAGCGGTTGGCAGAACAGCGACCTGATCATCATTGCTGCCCGTCCGGCCATGGGAAAGACGGCCTTCGTGATAAGTATGATGAGGAGGATGGCAGTGGACAACCATCAACCGGTGGCTCTGTTCAGCCTGGAAATGAGCAATGAACAGTTGGTGCAGCGTCTGATGGTGAACGTGTGTGAGATAAGCGGCGACAAGATGAGAAGCGGTAAGCTGGCGCCCTACGAATGGAGTCAGCTGGACAGTAAGGTGGGGCTTCTGCAGGGAGCACCTATCTATGTGGACGATACGCCCGGACTTTCCACGTTTGAACTGCGTACGAAGGCTCGCCGACTGGTTCGCGAACATAATGTGAAGTGCATCATGATCGATTACCTGCAGCTGATGACGGCCAGTGGCTTGAACATCAACAGTCGACAGGAAGAGGTTTCCACCATCAGCCGTTCGCTGAAGGGGTTGGCCAAGGAACTGAACATTCCCATCATTGCCCTGAGCCAGTTGAACCGTGGTGTGGAAGGACGTGAGGGATACGAAGGTAAGCGACCACAGTTGAGCGACCTGCGCGAATCGGGTGCCATAGAGCAGGATGCCGACATCGTATGCTTCATCCACCGTCCCGAATACTATAAGCTGTACGAGGACGAAAAAGGCAATGATATGCGAGGAAAAGCCGAATTCATCGTGGCGAAGCACAGAAACGGTTCCATTGGTGACATAAAACTGGATTTCAAGGCTGAGTTTGCCCGTTTCTCTGATCCGGATGACCGTCCGCCTCTGCCAGGACAATCCTTGCTGAACGGTACGATTTCCGAAGGTGGAGTATTTGAATCTAAACCAACACCGGAGGAATTGGCAGATTGCGTGCGATATCAGAGTGAAATACCTACGGACGAAGTGCCGTTCTGATAAAAATCCCGCTTTCTTTTAACGAAATGCGGGATTTTTTGTTCCTTTTCACTCGTTTAATCGTACTTTGACCTTTCGGTCGAAGGTACTCTCGCTTGGCAATACAAAAAAAATAGAGATTTATTTTGCATTGCGCTCACTTAATCGTACCTTTGCACATAATTTCGGAAATTATAATTCAAAAGCGTTATGAATATATCATATAAATGGCTTCGCGAATACGTGGACACGACCCTGAATGCCTACGAAGTAGCCGATGCGCTGACCAGCGCTGGATTGGAAGTAGATGGTGTGGAGGAAGTCCAGACGATTAAGGGAGGCCTGGAGGGACTGTGGATTGGTGAGGTGCTTACCTGTGAACCGCATCCCGACAGCGACCACATGCACGTATGTACGGTAAACGTAGGACAGCCAGAGAACATACAGGTGGTATGTGGCGCCCCCAACGTGGCTGCAGGGCAAAAGGTCATTGTGGCTGTTATCGGAACGAAACTGTACGACGGAGACGAGTGCTTTACCATCAAAAGAAGCAAATTGCGTGGTGTGGAAAGTTGCGGTATGATCTGTGCCGAGGATGAAATAGGCGTGGGTACGGACCACAGCGGTATCATCGTATTACCTCAGGATGCCGTGGTAGGTACTCCGGCAGCTGAATACTATCATCTGGAAAGCGATTTCATTATCGAGGTGGATATTACTCCTAACCGCGCCGATGCCTGCAGTCATTATGGCGTGGCACGCGACCTCTATGCATGGTTGATACAGAATGGTTACGAAACACGTCTGCATCGTCCCGATACCGACGCTTTTGTCGTGGACAATGAAGCATTGCCCATTCAGGTCGATGTTCAGAACCAGGAGGCATGTCCACGCTATTGTGCCGTTTCGCTGACGGGCTGTGAGGTGAAAGAAAGTCCCGAATGGCTGCAGGATAAACTGCGTGTCATCGGTCTTCGTCCCATCAATAACATCGTGGATATCACTAACTACATCATGATGGCTTATGGTCAGCCCCTGCATTGTTTCGATGCAGATATGATAAAGGGTGGCAAGATTGTGGTGAAGGCCATGCCTGAGGGTACGCCGTTTGTTACGCTCGATGGCGTGGAACACAAACTTTCCGATCATGACCTGGCTATCTGCAACGCCGAGGAACCGATGTGCATAGCTGGTGTGTTCGGAGGAAAGGGTAGCGGTACGTACGACAGTACGGTAAATGTGGTACTGGAAAGTGCTTACTTCAATCCTACATGGATTCGTAAGAGTGCCCGTCGGCATGGATTGAGTACGGATGCCAGTTTCCGTTTCGAGCGTGGCATAGATCCCAACGGACAGATTTACGCATTGAAGCAAGCTGCCATACTGGCGAAAGAACTGGCCGGAGCCAAGGTGAGCATGCAGATAGTGGATGTCTATCCCAATCCGATGTCTGATTTCCGTGTCAACCTGACATACGCTTATGTTGACGGCCTTATCGGCAAGCATATTCCTGCCGAAACCATCAAGAGCATTGTGGGCAGCCTGGAAATGAAGATTGAGAAGGAAAGTGCCGAGGGATTGGAACTGGTGGTTCCTGCCTATCGTGTGGACGTACAGCGTCCTTGTGATGTGGTAGAGGACATCCTGCGTATCTACGGTTATAACAATGTGGAAATTCCTACAACACTGAAAAGTAGCCTTTCAGTAAAGGGAGAACCTGACAAGAGTCATAAATTACAGAATATTGTAAGCGAGCAACTTGTGGGTGCCGGCTTCCACGAAATATTGAACAACAGTTTACAGCGCGGTGCCTATTATGACAGTTCTGCCACCTATAAGGCAGAGAACTGTGTACGCTTGCTCAACCCGCTTAGCCAGGATCTGAACGTACTGCGTCAGACATTGCTCTTTGGCGGTTTGGAAAGTGTGGCGCGCAATATTAACCACCGTAATGCCGACCTGAGGTTGTTCGAGTTCGGTAACTGCTACAAGTTCCAGGCAGAGCGTAGATGTGCCGATATCATTCCGGGTGTCAGCAGCAGTCGCGATCCGGAAGTCATCAAGCATGTACTGGATGCCTATTCCGAAGATTCTCATCTAGGACTCTGGCTTACAGGAAAGCGTGTGAGTGGCAGTTGGGCTCATCCAGACGAGGAGTCCTCTTTTGCAGAACTGAAAGCCTATGTGATGAACGTCTTTACCCGCATCGGTCTTCCAATGGGTATGCTGGTCTTTGCCAATGGCGACAGCGACCTCTTCGATAAGAGCATACAGGTACAGAACCGTGGCGGTAAGGTATTGGCCGAGATGGGTATCGTGAGTCGTCGTATTCTGAAGCAGTTCGACATCGATGCACCTGTCTATTATGCCGACCTTCGTTGGAAACAGCTAATGAAGGCCATTCGCACACAGAAAGTTACTTATACAGAAATCAGCAAGTTTCCTGCCGTCAGTCGCGACCTGGCCCTGTTGCTCGATGAGAGTGTCGAGTTTGCCCAGATTGAGAAGATTGCCTACCAGACAGAGAAGAAACTCTTGAAGGCCGTTCGTCTATTTGATGTCTATGAAGGAAAGAACCTGCCAGCCGGTAAGAAGAGCTATGCTGTGAACTTCATCTTGCAAGATGAAACCAAGACGTTAAACGATAAGGCGATAGACGTCATTATGAACAAACTGATTCAGCAACTCACCAAACAATTGAATGCAGAGTTGCGCTAAACAAGAACGTAATAATATCAAAAACATAAAATATGGGAAGAGCATTTGAATACCGTAAAGCTACAAAGCTGAAGAGATGGGGCCACATGGCCAAGACATTTACCCGACTGGGCAAGCAGATAGCCATAGCCGTAAAAGCTGGAGGACCAGAACCGGAGAACAACCCCGCCTTGCGTAGTGTCATTGCCGTGTGCAAGCGCGAGAATATGCCGAAGGATAATATCGAGCGCGCCATAAAGAACGCAATGGGCAAGGACCAGAGTGAATACAAGGGAGTTACATACGAAGGATATGGACCTCACGGAGTGGCCGTCTTTGTTGATACCCTTACCGATAATACGACTCGTACCGTAGCTGATGTACGTTCCGTCTTCAATAAGTTCAGCGGTAATATGGGTACTACAGGATCTTTGGCTTTCCTGTTCGATCATAAGTGTGTATTCACGTTCAAGAAGAAGGCTGACATGGATATGGACGACTTTATCCTGGAAATGATTGACTACGGAGTAGAGGAGGAATATGATGAGGACGAAGAGGAAGGTACAATCACCGTATATGGTGAACCTACCAGCTACAATAACATTCAGAAGAAACTGGAATCTGATGGTTTCGAGGATGTTGGTGGTGAGTTTACCTATATCCCCAACGACCTGAAGGACGTTACACCCGAACAGCGTGAAACCATCAACAAGATGGTTGACAAGCTGGAAGAGTTTGACGATGTACAGACGGTTTATACCAATATGAAACCCGAAGAGGAGGAATAATAAGATGCTCTACAAGACTCGAGGTACCTGTAGCCAGTTCATTGATGTGGAACTGGATGCCCAAGGTTGTATTTCCAAGTGTCAGTTCATTGGCGGATGTGACGGTAATACACAGGGTATAGCCCGTCTTGTTCTTGGCAAGAAGGCCACCGACGTTATCCGTCAACTGCAGGGAATCCGTTGCGGAATGAAGACGACTTCCTGCCCCGACCAATTATCGAGGGCGCTCGAAGAACTTCTTCAGTCGTAATCCTCTTTTGTCAAGGTAATATCCATGAGGACATTTCCACGGGTACTGCTTACATAGACGTACCGGAAGGAAATGCCCTCTTCTTTATGCTCTTTCAAAGGGATGCTTGTACGTATGTCTTCCAATAAGTCCGATCGAAAATCTTCTATTGTGCTTTCCGTGTATATACTGTCCACATCCAGCAAATCCTTTACGGCATAATAGTAGTTAATCGTACGGGATTTTCTGTCATAGCTCATGCTGTCCATTCTGGTATAGGAGTCTAGCTCCTGCGGACAATTCTTTTGGGTGAACTCCTTTGTGTCCACGCTTATCTTGTCGTCGAACGTCGTACGTTTGCATGAAATGAAGAAAGTAACAAAACTTGCAATGGCCAGTATTCGGATAATTGTATTTTTTTTCATATTGTGTGTTTTTATCATATACGCAGGCCAAAATTACAAAATATAGATGTAAAGAATTGATTTTTATAATGAAATTCACCTATTCGACATATTTTTTCTCATAAATTTGGCTGTTTGTAAAACGCTTCTTATCTTTGCGCCCGATTTCAAAAGGATAAGATTGTTTAACTTTTAAAGGTAAAAAAAATGAACGAAAAAGTAGGCATGATTGCTGGTTCTATCTGGACGGCTCTGAACGCCAACGGTGCAATGAATTCCAAGGACTTGAAGAAAGTTGCAAAGATCAAGTCTGACAAGGATCTTTGTCTGGGCATGGGATGGCTCTTGCGCGAAGATAAGCTGAATGTAACGGAGGACGACAAGGTTCTCACACTCCAACTGAAGTAATTCGCCACTTATTGGCCGTATTTGTAGGGCTCCCTTTCGGGAGCCTTTTTCATTTGTGCCTTTCTACCAGGTGTCTCTGTCTTTCCGGTCTACGGGACAATTCGTTTATCCCATTTTTGTCGAGTTCCAAATTTATTTCTTTCTTCTCTTTACCTTACGTGGCTTGTATGTGTAACTGCCTGCAATCTGTTCATCGCGAACATTATATACGTTTATTTTCAGTTCTCCGTTTTCAATATACCCATCAATAACCGTTGGGAACGTTTCCTTATTTTTGGGATTCAGGCTGTTTCCTCCACCTGTTATCTGTGCCCATTTACGGTCTTCGGACGGAGCATAATATCTAAAGGTGTGCAAATGGGCGGTAATGATGACCTGACAGCCGGCTTTCTGCAACAGGGGTGTCCACATATTGGCGCAGGTTCGTTGCCAGTAGGCATAATTACAATCGTAGTCGGGGTGTGAGTCATCTGGAGCTAAATCACCGGGATTTTCTCTGGGTACATCGCTGTATAGTGGAATGTGACAGAAAGCTACGAGATATGGTGCAGAGGCTATCTCTGGACGTTTTAGGGCATCTTCCAACCATAAGGTCTGTGCCTCGCGGTAGGCCTTGCTAGCGAAAAGACCTGCGAAGATGGGGTTCGTATCGAGCTTGTCTTCGGCTGTGTCCAATCCTATAAGTGCTATGTCGCCCATACGGACAGCATAATTGCGTCCTAGATCCCAGTCGCGTGAGAGGCGCTCTTCGGGTTGACGGAACATCCATACACGTTCCAGATGTCGGTTGGCCAAACCGCGGGAATCGTGGTTGCCAGGACTGAAAAGGTAGGGAATCTCGGCTGCATAGTCGGTTCGTCTTATCTGCGGTTTCAGGAATATTTTCTTTTGTGTATCAATAGTTTCCTCGGTATTGCAGGCATCTCCGTTCCAGATAACACAGGAGGGCTTGAGCTTGTTTATCTTCTCTACAAGGATATCCAGGGCTTCATCGTGGTCGTGGGTATCATTGATAACGCAGAAATGACTCTGTGCACCCGGACCGGCAGTCGTGAATGAATAGATTCGGGGATCCGTCTCGGTTTCCACAATTTTCATGTCGTAACCGCCCTTGTAACTGATGCGGTCGGCACCGATGCGATAATAATATTTTGTAGCGGGTTTCAATCCTGTCAGACGGACGAGCATAACCTGGTCGTTCATATCCGTAACACGGTATCCTCCACATTTCACAGTCTTTCCATCGCTCAAATCAGGCTTTTCGCCGTATGTGACAAAACCATTGGCCATATCCGTAACGCTGAATGCAACTCCCATACTGGTGGCTGCATAGTTTTGCAACATTGGTGCGGAATCGATAAGCTTGCCTTGAGAGTTGGCAACTGCTTCTTGTTCCTTGACGGGTAGGGGGCGCGCATTGGCATAGTCGGCAACGGATGTACCTGCAGCCAGTATGGCTGTACTTCGAATAAAATCTCTTCTGTTCATATAGTTTTTGTTTTTATATTTTTCATTATTATATAGAGTAGTCGATGATTCTTTGTGAGGGTTCCACAGGCTCGCCATTGACAATGGCGTTGATACCATTGGGCAGTTCCACGTGAACGGTAGTTTGACCTCCATTCTGTTCCCAGTGTACGAGGATGGTTCCGTATGGCGTCTCGCGTGTAACGGTGACCCAATCTAGGCCCTTTGGCATCTGTGGCGCGATGAGTGTCTTCTTATAACCGGGTTCCATGGGAATGATTCCACCAAGAGCCTGGAAGAACCAACTGTCCATACCATTGAAACAATTATGGAAACGGCTGCGTGGGTTCTGCCACTCTTCCCAGGTACCGGTTGCACCATTGTTCAGCATATAGAGGTAACCTGGATAGTCGGGTTGTTTCAACATTTTATATAGATAATCGGCTTGGTGTGATAGGGTTGCCCATTCGGCCAACACAGGCACACCAACCAGGCCCACGGCCATGTGACCATTGTAAACTGTATCTGTACGTTGGAAGAGGGTGTTGGTGACGCTCTCTGATACACTGTCGGGACAGGCTCCCACCAGCATGGGATAGATCATGTCTATCTGTGACCCCGTACCGTATTTGTTCTCATCGGCATGGTAGAATGCCTGATGGATGCGTGTACTCAATGCATCCCTGCGTTGTGTGAATTCAGCCTTATCCTGTGGCTTGTTCAGGTATTCGGCAATCTGGATAAGTTCGTTGTAACTCTGGCACAGGGCACAATTATTGACAAGGTCAACACTCTCGGTATCTGTGGGGTTAATACCCGTTGGGGGAACCCAATCGCCCAGATACCAACCTCTGTAGTCTGTGTCTGGCCACTGGTGCAAAAGGCCGTCTATGGTATGAGCATCTACATAGCCGAGCCATTTCTTCATATTATCGTAGCAACGATGCAGCAGACGGTCATCACCGTAATCCATCCATGTACGCCATGGGGCTTGTACGATAAACGTACACCAATAAGGACCGCCACCGGCAGGATAGGGTTCCGGAGCTGTATGGGGCAGACCGCCATCGGGCTGTATGACATCGTTCCATGCCTGAAGCCAGTTCATATACATGGGGGCAGCATCGAAGAGGTTGTGGACGGATAGGGTAGAGGCATTTCCATCGCCACCATAGCCCAGACGTTCTATGTGTGCGCAATCGACCATGTAACCGCTGAAAGCCAGCCCTTTGATCGTATAGGAAAGCATGTTATGAATGGCATTCAAATCCTTGTCAGAACAATCAAACGTACCTGTGGATGTGGCGTTCAGGGCTATGCGGTTGGCTTTGAGTTGTTGCTGATCTGGGCGAACGGGCAGGTTGCTGAGCAATACATAGCGGAAGCAATGATGGTTGAAACGGTTGTGGAATGTATCGCCTTCCTTATTACCGGAGGCAATGAAAATATCGCTTCCGGAAATTTCATTTGTTTTTTGATTGTCCTCGGTCAGTCCATCTCCATAATCGGCTTGTACCTGGTGTCCGGCAGGTAGTGAAGGCAGGTGGAATTCCACCATACCCGTGAGTACCTTGCCCATATCTACCATCCATTTATCATTGCCCAGGGAATCGACTTTAACGGCAGCTACGGCTTCCTGTAAAGTGTTCAATTGGCACATCTGTGGAGTGGCAACGATGGTGTCAACCTGTACCACCTGAACCGATTTCCAATCTCTTTCTGTCAGTCCTTGGAGTGACAGATCGGACGGTACCATGGATGCGTCTATCTGCTCACCGCCAAAAGCCCATGGCCCCCAGGGTTTGGTGTCGGTGTAACCACTCTCGCAGCCCTGCCATGATTCATCCGTCTGTAAGAGCGTATTCCACTGGCCATCCTTCTGAATATCCAGGTCGGCACGTACCAAAGCTCCATTGAAACCGGCTTTGAAGGTGCTTTTTTTGTACCAGCCGGAGCCAATCCATAGGACGATGTTGTTTTTCCCCTTCTTCAATAATTGACTGATGTCATAGGTCAGGATCAACGAACGCTTGTTCATCTGCGAAACGGCAGGTGCCAACACGCCATCCGAAACCTTCTGACCGTTGACATACGCTTCGTGATAACCCAATGAGTTTACATGAAGAAAAGCTGTGGGGTGACTTTCCGTCAGCTCGAATGTCTTTTGAAGTAGTACGGCTGTATTTTCTCCCATTCCCATGCCGATGTATTTGCCCTTCATCTGATCCGGCCCTATGATGCCGACGCTGAAACGCTGAATGTCGCTCCATTCAGTTACTTTCTCTCCCTCGTATGAGCGTACTCGCCAGTAACACAGTTGTCTCGGGGATAGCTCCTGGCCACTATAAGGAATCATGACCGACTCGTCAGAGGTCACTTTGCCGGAGGCCCACAGGTCGGCTTTCCCGCTCTGGAGCAGGTTCTTATCCGTAGCCACCTGTATTTCATAGGCTGTCTGGGAGAAGGGTTCTTTCGTGGTTATCTTCCAACTGAAATGGGGTTGGGCATTATCTATGCCCAATGGATTCTCTAACCCTTCGCATCGTAAATCGGAAAGGTCTTTTTTGAAACTGCAACCGACACATATCAGCGCAAGAATCAATCCGAGAAAACATGCTTTTTTCATCTTGTCTTATTTTATTGGTTTGAATTGCTAATGACTAATATCAGGCCTTCCTTGCCTTTGATGCTCAGCGATTGGCCTGATTGTACAGCCCTTTCTTTTTGGAAATTCTCTATTTCGGGCGCGATTATCGTACTTTTCGATGGTTTCATTCGCAGTGCCTTCCAGTTAATATCCAGTGTCACTTGGCGTTCTTCCTCGGCAAAATTGCCAATTGCCACCATGACCTTGTCCTTGCGTGCGTAAACCGTGGCCTTGACATCGGGATCATTGGTGTGAACAGGGCACTTTTCGTCCCAATATCCCAACATACGTGCTTCCTGGATTCCGAAATCATTCCACAGTTGCCACACAGGAACGGGCGATACACCACAGGAATGTCGGGCGGTGGTTCCATAAACGGCTCCCAGGAATCTGTTGCCACCGTCTTGCAACATTTCACTCATGGGACCAAAGGGAATGCCAGAGAATGTTACGAGCCATTCATCGGGCTTCATCCTGTTGTATTTGAACGATTCGCCGAACCACAACCTATCCACGTATGGGAAGAAGTCGGTATATTGATTGGCAGGACCTTTGGAATAGCCCGTATTGGAATGAAGGTCGATGATGGCAGTCGGGCGATATTCTGCCATGATTTTTCGCATGCGTTTCATTACGGTACGGTCGAACGATACGTCATCCATGTAGAGGCCATCTATTTCGTAGTTCTGCAACATCCACCGAAACCCTTCCAGATAGTAGTTTATCCAGCGTGAATGAGGACTCAGAACGAAAGCGGCATCTACCATGTTGTCATTCAGTGTTACGTACCATGCAGCGCGGTAGCCAGAGATCAGGTGTTCCCACAACCAGGGAGCGCCATTGCCGACACCCTGTTGCAGGATTTCATTGCCCAGACTTTTCAACGCATAGATTTCGGATACGTGGTTCGTCAGTTCCCGAATGGTATAGTATAGCTTTACCTTGCGGTTCTCCTCGTGTTCGTGACGGATGAATTTTTTCAGAGAATCCTGTACGACAAATGGATAGTTGATTACGGGATTCAGATCTGTCGCATGATGGATATTGCAGATGTTGGCTCCGTCCTGTGCTGCTTTGTCGAAGTTTTTCCAATAGCCATGGAAAAAGCGCATTGAGAACTGCTTCTGTGGGTCAACGGGTTTGGTTGGCGTGATGTCTATGGCAAATTCCAGCGTCAGGGTATCAGAAGAGAGACGCGTTTCTCCGGTACTGGCTGTGACACATGCCTCGTTCTCGCCTTTGACATAGATACGCCCCTTGCCGTTGTTTGCCCACGAGACGGGAGGTGCCGGCTTGTAATCGCTAATGAGCGGACCATGGTAGGTGCCCCCTCGGAATTCGGTATGGAGGCCGGCTTTCGTACCGCCCATCCAGTAACTGTCGCAGGGACCTGTCCAATTCCATTCGTGGGACTTAGGCCGATATCCGCCATCGTATCCAATACCCATCATATACTCTTGGGCATATTCGGTATAATATGTATTCAATCGTATGTCATTGACATTTAGTGCAGATGTAGTAGTAAGACTCAACTTGTAGTTTAAGTGACCATCATACTCCATCTGGGCTTTGCAAAGTAGATGAATACCGGACTGTTCCTGTTCCGAAGTCCAACAGATTAAACCATCAGCCTCTTTCTTTATATTCAGCTTTCCGGATTGGAAACAAACAGTTCCCTGTGGTGTCTCTATCTCCAGAGAAATGGGTTTTGCCAGTACTTCCTTGTCATTCACTACCACAGAGCGGAGCATTCCGTTACCGTCTAGTTGGACATGCTTTTCCGTTGCCTGGATGTTTTTCCCACGCAGTTTCATGGCCTTGAATGGGGCTACGGGCATATTGTTCTCTCCAATGCGCGAGTTCAGCCAACGCAAACGTGCCATGCGCCACAGGTCGGAATCGCCTTTGTCGGCAAGCACTTGTTCCTGAACGTGCAGTAGTACCTCTACCGTTCTTTGACTCATTCCATCGCCCGTCATCTGTACCTCGCCCTTGTAGTCGCCTGGCGCTGCATTCTCCGGTACCTGCAATCCACACCATAGAGCCTGTATTTGTCCTTTTGGAACATTGACATCGAAACGAAGTAGTTTCCCATCCCAGTTGGTACCTTCCTGGTTGAAACAGGTCATTTCCGTGGCTTTGATGCAACCGTCACCATTTACTTGTTTCAGATCCGAAAAAGTGAGGCGCACGTTCTCCAGTTTGCCATGTGCTGCCCATACGCCGATCTGCCACACATAGTACTCGTTGCGCAGTGCCGTGCCCTCGAATTGGTCTTCCGGCTGTCTTTTGCTCCATCTGACGGGTAAATGCTCCGTCAGCCGGATGGGGAAAGAACGGTCTTCCGTAAACAGGATGGGATTCTCCGGATGCGCGTCACGGATGGCCTGCTCCTCCTTTTCCGTAGCGATATTGCCCATCTGAGAGAAGAACTCGAATGTGTTCCTGCTTTCATACAGGATTATTTGAGCCTCTGTTGGCTGAGCATTCCCCAACGAATTGTACCAGGCAAGCCCTTTATCGGCATCGTATGGAAAGTAGTCGTTCCACTCCGGTTCGGCTCGTGCTTCCCATGACCCCGTACGCAGGCGGTATGGCATATAATACAGGAAATAGGTGCGTTCGCCCTCGATGGGTTCGAACCATATGCAACCACTTTCTGCATTGCAATTTTGCATAAAGACGTGTTCCGACCGCTTTCCGCTTTCCGCACCCACGGCAATCACAGTCTTTATTTCGGGTTTTTTGTCTGGTCTGCGCCAGTTCAGTACAGCTTTTATGGCACGGGAGTTATCGCACAGGGGTACGTTTATGACAGCACGGTGGTTTCCCAATCCATCGGGTGCCCAATCTTTGTTGGCTACTCGGAAAACCACGCCATCGGGAGCATAGGATTCATACTGACTGTTTTCGTCGTATGTTTGGGCTATACAAGGAGAAGAAATACTGCCCAAAAGGATTGCAGATGCAAAAAATACGTTCTTGATATTCATTTTTGTAAATTATTACGGACAAAGATACGATTAAGCGAGCGCAAAACAAAAGAAAACGCTTATTTTTTGCTTTTCCAGAAGAAAGAATCCTCGTCCAATAGGTCAAAGATTGTAAACGTGTCACGTAGGCGTTGCGATCCTGAATCGCTATCCGCTGTGACTGAGAGTAAGTGTGTACTTTTCCCATTTTCGTTTTGCTTTTTTTGTTAGACAATTTTTTGTTTTTGTTTTGACCCAGCGCTGATGGTCGTTTTTAATAATTCATAATGCATAATTTCGATGCATTGAATTCTGGCTGCCGTTCGACGAATTCAATTATGCATTTTGCATTGTGCATTGAATTCGACGGCAAAAGTACGGCAAGTATTTCATGTTGTCAAATAAAAGCCCTGTTAATAGCTGTTAACGATTAACACGGCAAACTCTTATAACTACGTTATAAGAAATTTTCAAAGAAGATTGAAATTATTTTTTGAGAAAGGGCATTTTCTCTGGCAGCGAAGCCCAATTCTGCGAACAGCGAGGAGCTGCCCCTCACGCGCTGCACGATTCAGGACACCCCCCCTCCGCGCCAGCGTTATTTTTTTTTTTTTTTTTTTTTTTTT
>JAZLIY010000122.1:0-27784 GCA_045617645.1 Bacteroidaceae bacterium
AAAGCCGGTATTCAGGTATTGGGCGATGGCAACTCCCTCACTATCTACGGCCAAGCAAAACAGACTGGTACACTCAAAGCCTATGGTGGAGAGAATGCTGCTGGTATCGGTGGCACAATGAAGGGAAACGGTTCTAACATCACCATCAATGGTGGTATTGTTGGGGTGAGTGGCGGAAAATATGCTGCTGGTATCGGTGGCGGCGCAGGTACTTCTGGCTCCAACATTACCATCAACGGCGGTAAGGTTACTGCTTATGGCGATATGTATGGTGCTGGTATCGGTGGCGGAAATATCAATCCTGGTTCCGACATCACCATCACTGGCGGTACGGTTACGGCATACGGTGGACAATATGCAGCCGGTATCGGCGGCGGATATCATGGCCACGGCTCTAACATCTCCATCACTGGCGGTACGGTTACAGCAAATGGTGGAGAAGATGCTGACGGTATCGGTAATGGAAAGGACCCCATGAAAGTATCTTCCAACATCACCGTGGGTGCTACCCACATCGTGAAAGCAGGAGATAGTGAAAATCCTACCGATGTAATTGAAAACACAGGTGCCGACCTCGCAGGCAGCTTGGCTGGCAAACGATATGCAATTGTCGAACCGAGAATCGTTTCTTATATCGACAAGAACGGCGAAATGCAGACTGCCAACGCTATTGAAGTAAAAGGCTCTACCACTCCTGTCACTTGGGGTAAGTTTGGTGTTGACAGTTGGTATGTCGTTACAGGTACAGATATGCAACTCTACGGAGGTGCAGTCTGCCAAGGTAATGTTAACCTCATCCTTGCCGATGGGGCGAAGCTCACTGCAAGAGGAGTAGATAATCTAGCAGGTATTCAAGTATCAGATGAAAACAACTCGCTTACTATCTACGGTCAAACCGCCCAATCAGGTCAACTGATTGCATTTGGAGCAGATAATGGTGCTGCTGGTATCGGTTGCCAAACTAATAGTGAGAACGGTTCTAATATCACTATCAATGGCGGTATGGTAACGGCTGTCGGAGGAACAACAGGTGGCGCTGGTATCGGTGGCGGAAGGAATCGAATGGCTTACTGTTCTAAAATCACCATCAATGGAGGTACAGTTACGGCGTTAGGTGGAAATAGTGGTGTCGGTATCGGTGGCGGTACTAATGGTGCCACCTTCACTAACATCACTATCACTGGCGGTACGGTTACTGCAACCGGTGGAGATTATGGCGTCGGTATCGGTGGAAATAATGATGGCGATATATATAACGTCACCATCACTGGCGGTACGGTTATTGCAACTGGCGGAGCCAAAGGTGCCGGTATAGGTTGCCCATGTCACGTCAACATCACTGGTGGCACGGTTATTGCAACTGGTGGATCCCAAGGTCCTGGTTTCCATTATGTATGCCATAACATCTTCGTAGCTACTAACCTTATCGTGAAAGCTGGTGACAGCGAAAATCCTACCGATGTAATTGAAAACACAGGCTCTACCCTCGCATTCGCTTTGGCTGGCAAACGATATGTAACCGTGACGGAGCCAATCTTCAATTTAACGGCTAATCAGGACCCTAATCACAAGGAGAACTACTATGCTACGTTCTATTCAAGCTGGAATGCCTACAAGGTGCCGAAAGACGTGACTGCCTATACAGGTGCAGTGGATGGAGATGTGCTGAAACTGACATCAATAGAGGATGGCATCATCCCCGCCGGTGAGGCTGTGATACTCCGACTGACCTCGGAAGACAACACACCAACACAGCAGCAGATAGCCCTGACAGCAACAACGGAAACCGGAACATGGAGTGGCACCAATGCTTTGACGGGCACTAATGTAGAAAAGACTCTCGATAAGAACGACTATGCCCTGTCGCTCGGCCAGAACGGAGTCGGTTTCTACCTTTGGAACGGCATGCCAATCGGCGCACACAAGGCGTACCTGACGCTTGAAACAAATAAGGTAAAGGCATTCATCTTCCAGTTCGAGGACAGAGTGACCCCAGGCATACAGGAAGGCTCTCCTAAATCCTCCCCTACTTCGACAGAGCTCAGCACAGGTTCCGGGAAGGACTTGATGTACGACCTGAACGGTATGCGTGTGAACGACAACTATAAGGGTATCGTGATCAAGAACGGGAAAAAATACGTAGTGAAATAAGAGCAGAGGGAAAACAGGTTTTCACTATGCCTTATGAGCAAGTATAAGACGATAGTCAAGGTTTACAACAAATAGACAAGACGATGAAAAAGACATATATACAGCCCACCATGAAGGTGGTGGAAGTGCAGCAGAGACAAATGCTCTGCGGAAGTCCAGACAATATGAACATCAATGAAGATTTAGGTGATGGTTATAGGGACAATGCTTATGCCTGGTAGTCACCCGGCAACAGGAAATCAATAGAAACACCATTATAAGCAGCACCCGACTGGTGAGGGAACCCATCCCAATGCCAGCCGGGTGCTCTGTCTTTTGCGGTTCCTTGTGGCGGACGAGTCCGCAGGAGTACCTGCGGTTACCGATGGTTCTTCTTGCCTTCACCGAAGGGCTGCTCTCAACTTGCTGGCAAGTTGGGCGAAAAGTGTCGAGCCTATAGATAAAAAGGATTATGGCATTGAATGTAAAAGCCAGGGTAATTCAAGAAAATTGAACGGGACATTGTGGGAAGGGTAGAGTCCGACAGACCATAAAAATAAATCCTAAAACTCTTGGAAGTTTGGAAACAACAGATTACCTTTGCAAATAAATTATTTGTAATTTACAAATTTGTAAAGTTATGAGGTTCTACGGTCGAGAAAAGGAAATCCACAAAGAAAACGTTCCCTTACGCCCCATTCGCTTTGCCAACGAGGGAATGTGGGATGATTCGAGAAAAGCGAACTCGCTGGGGAAGATACTGATAAAGTGAACTGTTACGACTCTTGCTTGTTTTCTAACCGTAATGCTAAGATAGGTAAAGACCCTGACATGGTAAAACATTGGGCAGACCGGCTTGTACAAGAAGCTGTTTTTGCCCGGGAACATTTTGATAACTCAAGAAAAAACATATTATTACGAAATTAAAGATGAAAAAGATTTTCTTACTGCCAGCACTTCTTTTGTGTTCTACTATCTGCAGGGCATTCCCTGTCGTTGTATCATCGCCCGACAAGCAACTGAAGCTGACCCTCAACGAGTCAACCGACGGCCAGGCTCTTATCTCCATAGACTATCAGGGGAAAAGTCTCATCGGCAACTCTCCCATCGGGTTTGAGTTCCAGGACGGATATTTCGGGAAACATCTCCGTGTAAGCAAGAAAAAGGCTTCCACCATCGTCGACGACTATGACATGCCTATAGGCAAATGCAGCCATGTCCACAGCAAATCCCGCCAGATAGCCGTTACGCTGACGGACAAGAACGGGCGTCAGGTGGAAATGTATCTCAGGGCATTCAACGACGGTGTAGCCTACCGCTATATAATCCCTCAGCAGAAAGGAATGGACCGTCTGGCCATCAAGAACGAGAGAATGGAATTGAATCCCGTGGGTAACCCCGTGGTAAAGATGATGTGCCTGGAAGGCTTCCAGTCATCACATGAAGATGTCTATACCACAGTCCGCATGGACAAGTGGGAGGACGGCAAGGTGGCCGACATGCCCACCCTGCTCTGCTACGACAACGGCAAGTATATGGCCATCACGGAAGCCATGGTGGTAGATTACGCTGGCATGCTGATGACCACCCAGAACGGCAAGCTGTCCGGCAAACTGTCTCCCCGCCTAGACCAACCCGAACTGAGCGTCATCGGTGACTTGCCCCACAGAACCCCGTGGAGGGTATTCCTCGTTTCCGACAGGGTAGGTGCCCTTCTCGAGTCGAACATCCTGACGACGCTCTGTGACCCCTGCAAGGAGAAGGATCTGGATTGGCTGAACCCCGGCAAGACTTCGTGGCCGTGGTGGAACGGTTATCAGGCACCGGCAGAGGTAAAGCAGGGCGACCTCAATACGAAGAACTACAATCTATGCCGCTACTACATTGACTTCTGTGCCGAAAACAACATCCGGTACCATTCCATATCGGGCATCCTGGACGAGAACAATCACGAAACCAACTGGTACTACAACGAGGGGAGTGCACCGGGTGCTCCGAAGGACTCCGACGATGGCACTCGTCTCTGTCCTGGATTCGACATCGCTCCCATTTGCGAATATGCCCGGGAAAAGGGCGTGGATATGCGTGTGTGGATTCACTGGAAGACCTTGGCCCAGGATATCGAGGGATGCTTCAGACAGTTCGCGAAATGGGGCATCAAGGGAATGATGATTGACTACATGAACCGCGATGACCAGCAGATGATCGAACTGGAACAGGAAATGCTTGAACTGGCCATGAAATACCATCTGCACATACAGTTCCACGGTGCCAGCAAGCCATCGGGACTCCAGCGCACCTACCCTTGCGAATTTACCCGCGAGAACACATTGAACTACGAAGTGTATAAATGGGACCACCAGAGGAAGATGGGAGCCGACCACGACCTTAACCTGCCCTTTACGCGCTGCCTTGCCGGCCCTACCGACTATCATCTGGGAGGATTCCGTGCCGTAACCGACCAGGAATTCCAAGTGAACTCCGCTTGCCCGGTCGTCACCAGCACACGCTGTCACATGCTGGGATTGTATGTCGTGTACGAAAGTGCGCTCGCCCTCGTTTCCGATGCGCCCGAAGCCTATAGGGGGCAAGACGGGTTCGACTTCATCAAGGCCGTTCCCACCGTATGGGACGAGACGCACGTACCCTGTGCCGTGGTCGATCAATACGTTGTCGTTGCCCGCAGGAGCGGAAAGGAATGGTATATCGGCTCCATCGGGAACAAGGAGGGGGAGCAAGAGGTGACGCTTCCGCTTGACTTCCTGGGAAAGGGAACGTATAAGATGGTCAGCTACGAGGATGCTCCGGACACGGACGTATCCCCGAACCATCTACTTACGAAAGAAGCCGACGTGAAGTCTGGCGCTACGCTTAAGATACGTCTGGCCAAGAGCGGAGGTTTTGCCGCCAGGTTGGTGCCTGCAGAATGATGCCTCCCCCTGGCTGGTTGAACCTACTTTCTTTCTAGATTTTCAGGACACCCATGTCTTCGTCTATCGACCCTTAAAATGCATAGGATTAATCCTATTTGTGAAAAGAATCGATACTATTTACAAAAAGGATTAATCCATACATACAAGGATTTTTCCTATTACATACTATAGCTATATACAAGGTTTTAATAGGAAATCAACATAAAACGGTTGAATTAATGTGCAAAATGTTTGGATGTTGAGAATAATTGTCTAACTTTGTTCGTGATTACTTGAAACTTCGCAAACAATCAGATTATGTCATGGACATAGCAACAGTAGATGCCCCGAAGATGTGGTTTTTGTGCAGTTACTGGATTATCGTGGAGTGGCGGTTTGGCAAAAGCAGAGGCAAAAATGGTTGCAAAAGCAGCTGCGAAAACTTTATGTGGAGGAGTCGGAGTCGCTTTGACAGTGGTGTCTTTTTTTGATTGTATGGATATGATATAATTATTATGAAAACGATTATTGGGTATTTATTATTATTTATTATTAGTCAGTATTTTATGCTGAACAATGAGATGGCGCACGGATGGCTTATGTATATATATACATTCGTATTTTTATGCTTTGAATCGTATTGTACATATAAGGAGTATAAGAAGAAAATGCTGAAAAGTCCTTATGGTATATTCACGCTTATTATGCTATTCATTGTCTGTGTCGTTTTTCTATTTCAAAGCTATAATGTAATCCGTTATTTATTAAATAGCGGAACATTGGATGTGTTCTATACCACCATGTGAAAAATAGAATGAAGAAATCATTTTTCTTTTTTCATCATTTCCATAGTGATATTTATAGCATTGAATACTAATCGTGGTACAGGATGTCAAAAGGACACTGATATGGTGGAATTATTTTATGCATCAGCCTTTGATTGATATTAATCATTGGGAAAGACTAATAATAGAAAATATTATCATGAGGGACGTATTCACAGAAAAAGTTCCTTTCTACACATAGGGCCGGATGGTATATAATCCATTGCATAATTCATAATTTCGCCCTATGATACAAAAATTTTGCTTAATGCATTGTGAATTATGAATTATAGTCGTATATTTGCACCCCAGAAAATCAAAGGAAAAAATGGAGGCAAAAGACTCATTGACGAAAGTGCTCAAGGCACTTAAAGAGATAAAATCTCCCATTGAACGCACTTTACTTATTCAGTTCCTTGTCGGCAAGGAATTGGATACACCCGAGACAAGTGATTGGGATGATATGGAGACGTTCGGCATTGGTGATGAACACGACGAGGATTTCTGGAATACGTTATTGGATGCGGCTGTCAAGGGCGGTTTCCTTAAATACAAGACATCCAAGAGTACGTATCTGCTGATGGCTCCTGCGGGAAAGGCTTTCCTGAAGAAACCGAAAAGCTTTGAATTACCTGATGAAGAGGAGATAGACGACGTAGAAAGCGTGGGGGATGTGCTGGGCGATTTCGACCAGACAGACGACGTGCTCAACGGCAGACATCTGGACATACCTCTTACTACTTCTTCCAAATCGAAGTTGCAGATCAGGATTATCCATGCCATCGACCGTAAGATTGCCTTGGACGATCTGGCAGAAAGCGAAGGAGTGGCATTGGACGAGGTGCTGGACGAACTGGAGAAAATGGTGCAGCAGGGCAAGAAGCTGGACATCACCTATTTTACGGACGAGGTGGTGGGAAGCGACTTCATGGAGGAACTGCTGGACTACTTCGAGAATGCGCCCAACGACGATCTGGACGGTGCAATGGACGAATACGGCGATGTCTCCAATCCCGAGGAACTACGTTTGGCACGCATTGTATTCCGTGCGAACAGACAGCGCCGTAATGCGTGATGGTATCTTTTTCTGAAATCATAAATGCGATAAGCAATGTAGTATGGGGATGGCCTATGATCATCCTCCTTTTCGGCACGCATATCTTCCTGACGATACGGTTGAAATGTCCGCAGCGGAAGATCTGGACGGCTATCCGTTTGAGCGTAAAGCCCGACAGGGAGAGTCAGGGCGACGTAAGTCATTTCGGAGCCCTGGCCATGTCATTGGCCGCCTGTGTCGGTACCGGCAACATTGTGGGCGTGGCCACCGCCATCTCCCTCGGTGGACCGGGAGCTGTCTTCTGGTGCTTTATGACGGGACTTTTCGGCATCGCCACCAAGTATGCCGAAGGTCTGTTGGCTGTCAATTTCCGGGTACGCACACCGGATGGCGAGATGGCCGGCGGACCGATGTATGCCCTGGAACGTGGTCTGAAGATGAAATGGCTGGCCGTACTGTTCAGCCTCTTTACGGCATTGGCAGCCTTCGGCATTGGAGATGCTGTGCAGGCAAAGGCCATCAGCGACAACCTGATTCAGTTCTTTCCCCATGCCGATGCCGAGCTGGTGAAGTTGCTCATCGGTATGGGTGTGGCAGCATTGGTTGCTCTGGTGGTCTTCGGAGGCATCAAGAGCATCAGCCGTATCTGTGTGTTCCTGATACCGTTCATGGCAGTGTTCTATCTTCTGGGTTGTATCTATATCCTGGTAATGAATGCCGACTATCTATGGCCAGCCATACGTCTCATCTGTCAGGATGCCTTTTCCCTTCGTGCCGGTCTGGGTGGAACGGCAGGGGTGGCCATCATGACTACCATGCGCTACGGTATAGCACGTGGACTGTTCTCCAACGAATCCGGTCTGGGTTCGGCTCCCATCGTAGCAGCAGCAGCGCAGAGTCGCAATCCCGTGCGTCAGGCACTTGTCTTATCTTCCGGGGCATTCTGGGATACGGTACTCATCTGTACCTGTACGGGACTTACCATCGTGTCCAGCGTATTGGCCAACGACAATATGGACTGGCAGACAACAGGTGTCCTCACGCAACAGGCATTCAGCACGATACCCTACGTAGGTACGCTCATCCTGTCGTTCAGCCTCATCACCTTTGCCTTCTCCACGATATTGGGCTGGAGCTATTATGGCGAGAAGGCAGTAGAATATCTGGTGGGTAAACGCTTCATCCGGCCCTACCGGATTTTGTGGCTCTTGGTTATTGTCCTGGGCAGCACCATGAGCCTTACCGTGGTGTGGGACATCGCGGATATTCTGAATGCCCTCATGTCTATCCCGAACCTGGTATCCCTCATCGCCCTCTCAGGCCTCATGGTCCGCGAGACCCAGTATTTTCTCTGGGAAGATCATCTCGACGAAACAAAGGAATAATCCCGGATAGGAAGATATCAGCCCCCACATTATTGGATACCTGCGGCAACAACAAAAAAAGACTCCCGGCCGTTTTGTAATTACCTCCTTTTGAAAGGGTCCAAATAATTACGCACAGCCGAGAGATAGTGTGTTCAAGTCCTAACTTCACAGTCCGGATATAAAAGGTTGTCTAAACCTATGCCGAATGAACGGCGGAAAACCAATTTGGACGTTGGCTATTCTGTTGTTACTATTTCTTATTTCGTTGTCGGCGGTCCCACCTGTACGTTCGTCTTGCCCGTCACGTCGGCTGCATTACCACCACCATATACGTTGCCGGAGATATTGGCACCACATTTGGTGTCGGTCGCTTCTGTTGTCAGGTGCTTGTTAGTGGTCAATGTCCCGATGTTTACATGGGTGTCACCTGCGACCTTGGCTGCATTGCCGCCGCCGAAGACCATACCGATGGTACCGAGCTTGTTGTCGGCGTTTGTTGAATATCCATCGCTGCCATCCTGGTCGTCTGGATCATATTTGCCTGGAATCTGATTGATGTTCACAATAGGGTTACCAGTAATGATAGCCGTTTCACCGTATCCTCCGCCGAAGACCTGGCCTATGTGGGAACAGGATATGACGTTTACAGTCGGTTCAGCTTTCCCGCTTGGAGTCGTATAAGGTGCCAAATTACCACCAGCATACAACTCGTCGATGATAATCGGATGACATCCCGTCTCGTCGATGTTGACCGTGATAGAACCATTTACGGCCCCCGATTCGTTGTTGCCTCCGAATACCTTGCCGAATTGTCCACTGGTGATATTCAGGACAATGTCGCTGTTGATATCCACGGCCTTTGACCCTCCGTACACGTTCTCCAGTCGTCCGCTCAAGCAACCGATGTTCAGCGATGGCTTTCCACTCATAGGCGCCTTGTTGGCACCGCCATAGGCTTCCTGTGTCAGAATGGGACAATCGCCCTCCTCTTCATTCAGGTACACCGTGGCCGTTCCCGTCACATCGCCAAGGGTATTGCTACCGCCGAAGATGTGGTTGATGGTACCGCCATAAATCTTTACATTCGTATTTCCTTTGTCTGTTGCTGAAGTTCCTACGATATTTGCACCCGGTTTGGTTGTATCTTCACCGTTACCACCACCGAACATGTAGTTGATGTCCCCGCCATATATCGTCACATCCGTATGTTGTACATCGGATGCGTTGCCGCCTCCATATACATAGCCTATACTGCTCTCGCAGTTGTGGATCTCCACTATAGGCGTACCGGCATAAGCCACCAGATCGCAACCTCCGAACACACCGTCCACGGCATACGTCTTCACCTCGTTGTTCGCTCCGCTCAGGATTGTGGGGTCGGTGTCGTTTACCACCACCTTGATGGCTCCATTTACTACGCCTTCCCCGTCCACGGGTGTAGCATTTCTTCCTGTACCATTCAATTCTCCCATGCCGCCGCCAAACAGATTGCCGTGTATGGAACCAGCGTTCATGGTCACCCAAGTGTGATTGTCGGCATTTGTGTTGACTTGACCTAAGGCACTACCACCATAGACGTTGCCGTAGAGTGTAGCACCCTTTTGGCCAAGTTTGCCTAATGTGATGTCCACGTTGCCAGACACGACTGTTGATGCACCATACCCACCACCATGGATGTTGGCTGTTTGGCTTGTCGTTCCTACCTGACCGCCGGTGATGACCATTTTAACATCATTGGACAAAGTGCCGGAATTGTTGCTACCGCCAAAAACGCCTGATTTCACAAGTCCTCCTGTCATATAGATATTGGCATAACCGCCTTTATTCTGACGAGCTCCACCAAACACGCCACCAATAATATTTGGCGTTGTGGTTGGTGAGTTTCCTCTTGTCTGATAGGTTCCCGATGCGCCATTTACAGTGCCACCAGTAATATAAACATTTGCTTTTTGATTGTTGGAGCAAAAGCCGAAAGCACCGCCACCGTAAACGCCACGTTCCACATAGGCGTTGTCGCCGAAGACCACGTTGGTACCAAGAGTTACTTCGCCAGAGCTACTCGATGTGTTGTAACCACAACCAGCGGCATAAATATTGCCACCCAAAGAAGCACCTATAGAAGTCGCACTCCCCTTGCTGTCCACACGGGCATTGCCACCTACGTAAACATACGACATACCCGTAGTGGCACCATCGGCTTCCGTTGTACCATTGGCACCTCCAGCCACCCAACCGTTGACTTCTCCGCCAGTGATGACAATTTGACGACTGCCCTGCACACTATATTGTTCTGCACCGCCGTAGATAGATCCTTTTACGTGTCCACCACGCATTCTAAATGTAAAAGCAATGTAGTCTTTCGTGTTTTTGGTTCCATTCCTGTCATCGTCTCTTCCGCCTGCAATGTTTACCCATTCACCGCCTTCTAATTCCAAATAGCGTTTGCCAGTTCTGCCACCTCCATAAACTGAAAGATAATAGCTATTGCTGTAAGCAGCCGCCGAGACACTTACACCAGTCATGAACTTTCCGCTTTTTGACAACACTTTAGTCATATAGGTATTTGAACCCTCTACGCTATTAGTCACGACGTTACAAGATGAAAGCCAACCAGGCTCTGCTAAAATCAACCTATCCGTAAACTCCAAGGTTGGAGTACTTGTCTCCCAGTCTTTTTTTGCTCTATCGTAATCATTACCTAATGTAAGACGCTGCAATGGCGTTGTGCTATTTGTGCTAGGTCCAGCAGAATAGTGTGTCAAAGTAGAAAACTTGCCACTTTCAATCTTTACAATCTGATTACTGACAGAATTTCCTGCCAAGGTAACGGAACGAGTGTCCCCTGTACAGGTCACACCTCGTCCTATCCAAAGGTTACGGCCCGCCATGGTAATATTTCCATTGGGATCCCATTTTGCAAATTCAATCTTGGTTACACCATTGTTGTTAGGAGTAATGTTGCCCGTGAAAGTATAACTGTTTCGATAGTCGGCACTACCGTCGGGTTCTACCATCATAATGGTACAAGGGCTGCTTATGGTCATAGTCCTTGTATAATTGACATTCTTGAGTACGATGAAATTTGTCTCGTATGTGCCACCTGTAAATGTATATTCTCGATTATTTGATGGATTTGATGTGATCGTTTGTACTTTTGCATCCACCCAAGTAGCTGTAAACTCAATCTCTGCGGCAGTGGCATTTACGTCTGGATTACCGAGATTATTGAATACGATCTCTTCGTCAAGTGCAAGAGTGGCATTTGCATTCTTACCCTTAATGTAGTTTGCACCCTTGGTAATCTGCCATCCACCAAATCCTTTACCTGCAGGTCGTTTGCTGAAAGGATTAGAGATTACCTGATACTGGTATTCTCCAGCAGTTGAACTTTCCTCTAAAGTCTTGTAATAGACGAATTCCGTCTCACTCTCATCAATAGAAACTGCGCCGCCATTGGCTTTGTAGGTGATCTTCACGTTGCGTGGATCGGGACTATACATCTTTCCCACATAGTTGTCGTTGTAGTTGCCGCCGTCAACGTCGGAAGGGACTCCAGCGTAGTAAGTCCAGGTATGGTCCTCGTAGTCGTTGAGATAAATCGTTCCTCCAGTAACCCCAGTGGGGGGACGATTGGATACATTCACCGATTTTGTTACGGTTTGTGTTTCGTAGCCTGTCTTGGTGGCCTGCAAGGTGATAGTAACAGTCTTGTCAACAGTAGGAAGCGACGTAACCGTCAAAGCCCCCGTAGTTGCATTAATAGAAAATCCCGTGTATGTTGCATCATTGCAAGTGGCAGACCAGGTATAAGTAAATTCCTCGGAAACAGGGTTTGGATTTGTTGTAGTGATGGTATTATCGCTCAACTTGTAATAATTCGTACTATTAAAAGTATATTTGGTACAAGCTGGCGTTGTAGCAATAGCAGAACCTATTCTAGAATAGTTGTATGTTCCTGTTAATCCAATAGCGTCATTGCCTTCAATGCCCTCTATATAAGTGAGCGCTGGATAGTCTGTCGTTGTTACTAGATATGCCTTGATATTATCTTCCGAACTACTGGTAGTTGATGCCACAACATTTGAGCCATTTAATTGGATGTACCATGTGCCAGATGTGGGGTTCCATCCACTAATAATATAATAATTATAATAGGTTGCTGACACATTGGCTGTAAATTGAATTGTACCATCAGCAGAAACGACTAAAGGCACATCAGTCCCAGTTGAATTTAAAGTCGTAGTATAATAAAAAGTACCAGAGCCTGACGGGCTGTTTTGACTATACTTCAACGTAAATCCATTGTTAGTAAACGCCCCGCCGCTCGTTCCCGACCATAGGCAAGATGGACTGAATGTAGTTGTTGTAGTGATGGCACCGCTATTGTTTATAATGATATAGTTACTGTCACTCATGAACACATAATCCGCAGCCCACATCCCGCTGCATGTCATTGCAAGTGCAAGGATTGCTACTACGCGATGTAGCAATTGCTGCATCGCGAGGGAACACAAATTTCCACGTGAGTGATGGTTTACGCTATGATATGGATGAGGCTTTGCACAGGGGTGTGCAAAGCTGGATGTCAACAGGGGGAGAACAGATTTTTTCATCACTCCAAATATGATGTCCTGTTCCCTCCGGACCGTTATTCGAACACACTACACATAACTTATATAATAGAAAAGCGCGGGAACGGAATCGCCTTTCACTATATAGTGTCAACTCGTCCTAACTGCCTCAGCGGAAACCCTTTTCCGCTCTCGTCAAGGCATCGGTATGGACTTTGACACCACAAAAGTACATATTTTGATTGAAACTACATAAAAAATATGCATAAATATGCATAAAAGCAATGATTTGTGATTATTAGTAATAATTCTGATAATTAAATTTGTTTGCCCCCTTCAGGGACGGAAACCATCTGCCGCTGCTGTATCCGCAGGTTCCCCTGCGGATAGACTCCATGTAGTGTTGTTCCGGCACCGGAGGCGTTGTACGTTAAGACTTTTTGCGAGACTTGCCAGCAGGTATAATACAATCAGTCGATACTTTTTGCTCAACTTGTTAACAAGTTTGGCTCCACTTGTTAACAAGTTGAACGAATTTTGTTAACAAGTGGAGAGGATTCTCCTAGAAGGATAGGGGAAAATAGTCCTGTAAAACTGCCATAGGGTTATACTTTTCTTTGATTTTTGGCAGAATCTCAATATCCGATGACTTGTTTCAGATTTACCTCGCAGATGTAGCAGTTGGCACAGGCTTCTATGTATGCCTGCATTACGTCGTGATAGGTCTGGCGTGCCGTAAGTAGTTCCAGCAGACTGCTTTCGCCCTTGAGATAACCCTCTTTCCGGCTCTCCAGGATGTTTCGCGCATCGGAGAGCAGCGTGCCGTCGTATTCCTTCAGTACCTGACGGGCGGCCTGGAGCGATGAGTAGGCCTGTGCCACCTCCAGACGCACCTGCTGACGGGCAGCCTCGTATTGCTGCTGACTTTGCAGGATGGAGTTCCGCGCGGCATTCAGCTCGCCTTTGTTGGCATTGGAGAACTTCAGGGGAATGGATACACCTATGCTCAGTCCGTGAAACTTAGGTGCCGGAGCTATCTCGTTGCGCACGATGGTGTTGTAGGAATATCCCAGGTTGAGTCCCATCTCCATGGCACGGGAGGCCTTGACCATTTTCAGGTTGTTTTCCGACAGCGTGTGCGACAGTTCCGCTGCACGTAGGTCGGCGCGGTTGTTCTCGGCAATGTCGTAGATGCCAGGCTCCGTGTATTCCGTCCCTTCGATGGGCAGCTTCTCCTCTTCCATATCGCTGATGGGTTCGCCGGATGTCATATACGACAGGTTCATCAGGGCATTCTTGTATTCGGCCTTTTGTGCCAACCATTCGTTGCGTAGGGTTTGTGCCTCCAGTTTCGACTGGCATGCATCCGTGCGTCCCACATCTCCCACGGACAGGCGTATGCTGTCGCTCTGGGCTATCTGCTCCATGTCTTCCACCGAGGATTGTAGCAGCTTGCAGCATTCCCTCTGCTTCCAGGCTTCCGCCCAGGCCTGCGATGCCTCTGCCCTCAGGTTGCACAGACAGGCATTGACCGAGGCCTCCGTCATTTCCTTCTCGCTCTGTGCCGAACGGATACGTGCCTTGCGTACACCGGCCAGGTCCAGGTCGTAACTGACGCCCACTTCCAGCGACTGGCCCATCTGCAGGCTCCAGTCCTGGTTGTTGCCATAATCGACCGACAGTTCCGGGTCGTTGAACACACGCGCAGCCTGCAAGTTGGCCGTGGCGATGTCCACGTTGTACTTCTCTGCCAGATAGGCGGCATTCTTCTCGGCCACCGTCTGGATGTATTTCTTGTAGCTGATGCCCTGTGCCGATGAAGTGGCCGGGGCGAGCAGACAACAGACGAGCAGCACAGCACCCACGTTTTTCAGTTGCAGGAAACTGTTCTTCGGGTCTTTCAGCGCGATACGTTCCACTCTATAATATAAGGTGGGCAGGATGAACAGGGTGATGATGGTGGAGAAGAGCAATCCGTACACGATGACGGTGGCCAGGGGACGCTGCACGTCGCTGCCAACACCCGATGCCAGGGAGGCAGGCATCAGACCCAGTATGGCTACGGTAGCCGTCATCAAGATAGGACGGAGACGATGGGCGGCTCCCGCCACTACGGCTTTCTCCAGCGGTTGACCAGACCGCCGTAGGTCGTTGATATGTGAAATCATGATAACTCCGTTTTGGATGGTTAGGCCGAACAGGGCGATGAACCCGACGGCGGATGATACGTTGAACGTCATGCCCCGGACGACCAGGGCCAGCAGTCCGCCCAACAGGGCCAGGGGAAGCATGGCGATGAGCAGTCCGGCCTGACGGAACATGCCGAAGGCCCCGAACAGGAGCAGGAACATGAAGGCCAGCACGAAAGGAACGACAATGGCCAGTCGGGTATAGGCACGGTGCTGGTTCTCGAACTGACCGTCCCAGCGTATCTGGTTCTCGGTATGGTCGTAGGCAATCTCCTGGGCGATGCGTGCCTGTGCCTCGCTCAGGAAAGATGTCAGGTCGCGTCCGCGCAGGTTCAGCCGGACGGTCAGATGACGCTTGTTCATCTCGCGTGCAATGGAACTGGCACCCAGCGATGTCTCTATCTTTGCCACGGTGGAGAGCGGGATGCTCACGCCGGCGCTGTTCGTCAGCATCAAAGCCCCGATTTGTTCGGGCGTTTCGCGCGACGTCTCGATATAGCGGCAGGTTACGTCGTACACCTTGCTCCCGATGAAGACCTGCGAAATGGCCTTACCGCCGATGGCCACCTCTATCAGGTCTGCCACGTCCGCCACGTTCAGTCCGTACTGTGCTATGCGGTCGCGGTCGGCGGTGATCTTCAGCTGCGGAAGGGGAGGCTCCTGGTCGATGACCACGTCCACGGCCCCTTCGATGTTTCCGACCACCTTCACCACTTGTTCGGCCAGGTGGCGTGTCTGCGTCAGGTCTTCGCCATATACCTTAACGGCCAGGTCGCTGTGGGAACCTGCCATCTGGTCCATGACCATGTCGATGATGGGTTGCGAGAAGCCCACTTTGTAGCCGGGCATCAGGGCAATCCGCTCCGACATGTCGGCTATCAGGTCCTGCTTGTTGCGCCCCATCGGCCATTCCGAATAGGGAATCAGACCTACGCCGCATTCGATGTGTGAGGGCGAGAACGCCTCCGTACCTTCGTCGTCGCGCCCTACCTGAGTCATCACGTAGGTCACTTCCGGGAACTCCTTCAGTACATGACGCAGAGAATCTGCCATCTTGGCCGATTGCGCCAGGGATATGCCCGGTGGGGTCTGTACCTGAATCCAGATACCTCCCTCGTCCAACGTGGGCAGGAAGTCCTTTCCCACCATGACAGCCAGCAGTACGACCACCGCCAGTATGCCGCCTATGGCACAGAAGATGCGACGGGGACGCTCTATCAGCGAAGCCGTCTTCCGGCGGTAACGGTTTGTCAGGTTCTCCACCACGCGGTTATGGAATACTTTCTGGGGATGACGATAGAGTGCATACGCCATGCCGGGAATCAGGATGAGTGCTACCAACAAGGCACCTATCAGGGCATAACCCACGGTGAAGGCCATCGGCGTAAACAGTTTCTTCTCTATTCGTTCGAAAGAGAACAGGGGCATATAGGCCACGATGATGATGAGGGTGGAGAAGAAGACGGGCTTTGCCACCTGGGCAATACGCTCTACGGTGTCTTTCTTGTCCAGGTCAACATCGGGATGATCCTCGCGTTTCTTCAATATGGTTTCCATCATCACGATGGCACCGTCCACCAGGATACCGAAATCGATGGCACCCAGCGAAAGCAGGTTGGCAGGGATATTTGTCAGGTGCATCAGGATGAAGGCGATGAGCAGGGAGATGGGAATGGTGATGGCCACGAGCAGGGCACTGCGCGGACTGCCCAGGAAGATGAGCAGCACACCGATGACCAACAGCATACCGAAGAACAGGGTATGCGATACCGTATCCAGGGTGGTGTTTACCAGGTCCGATCGATCCAGGAAGGGGTAGATCTTCACGCCCTGTGGCAATACGTCCGTGTTGAGTTCCTCTACGGCGGCGTGAATCTTTTCCAGCACTTCCGACGGGTTCTGGTATCGCAGGATCTGCACGATACCCTCTACGCCATCCTCGTAATCTACTTCGTCGTTCAGGAAGCCCAGAATACCTTTCCGTTCCAGGTTTCCGTATTTCAGGTCGCCCAGGTCTCCCAGATAGATAGGCGTGCCGTCCACGTTCTTCACCACGATGTTCTCCATGTCTTTCAGACCGGTAATCAGACCTTCGCTGCGCACCACATAGCTCTGTGCACCACGGGTCAGCATACTGCCTCCGGCATTGGAGTTGTTCTGCTCGATACTTTCCTCCACCTCGGCCAACGAGATACCGTATTTCGTCAGCTTGTCGGGATCAATCTCTATCTGGTATTGGGTGGTGATGCCTCCGTAGTTGCTGACGTCGGCCACGCCCTGTATCTGTGTCAGCCGGGGAATGATGCCCCATTTGTTCAGGTCGGTCAGCTCGCGCAATGTATGATTGTCGCTTTTCAGGATATAGCGGAAAACCTCGCCGGTGGGACTGGTAAGCGGATTCAGTTCGGGTACGGCATCGTAGGGCAGGTCCACATCGCCGATACATTCCCTCACGCGCTGTCGTGCCCAGTAGTCTTCGGTCCCGTCCTGGAAGACCAGCATGATGGTGGAGATACCAAAGGTATTGTTGCTTCGCATCATCACCAGGGACGGCATACCGTTCAGGGCACGTTCCAGGGGAATGGTAATCTGTTGTTCAATCTCCTCGGCGGCCAGTCCCGGAACCTGCGTCACTACCTGTACGGTGGTATCGGCAATGTCGGGATAGGCATCAATGCTGAGCTGTTTCCAGGCGTAGATACCGAAAACACAGATCAGCAGGAAGGCCAGTGCTATCAGCCATCTGCGGCGCAAGGCCAGTGCTATCAGTTTCTTCATGCCGTTATTCGTTTAAGTAGATACCTCCGTTACTGATGACTGTCTCTCCGGCTTCCAGACCATGGTGTATGCATACGTTCTGGTTGTTGTCGCTGCTGGTGGACACTTCCACTTCGCGGCGTACGTATGTATTCTCCTTGTCGGTGGCCACGAAGACATAGCTTTGCTGTTCTCCCTGGAAAACAGCCGTGGAGGGCAGTACGATGGCCTGCCGTGGGGCAGAAATGAAATGGACGGACACGTACATGCCGTGTTTCAGTTTTCCTTGGGCATTGTCGCAGGCCAGCACTACCTGTACGGAACGGGTTTCCTCGTCCACCAGATTGCCCACGTTCAGCACCTCGCCATAGATGACGCTGTCGGGTTCTGATTCAGTGAACACCTCGGCTTTCCCACCAGGGACTACGGAGCCGATGTAGTGCTCCTTTACCAGGGCGGTCACCCATACCTTGCGCAGGTCGGCTATGGTGGCCTGTGCCTCGTCGTCGGCTTTCACGTATTGTCCCACCGTGATGTGGTTGGCCACTACCTCGCCGTCGATGGGCGAGCAAACGCGCAACGGCTGTCCCATTTTCAGGTTCTCGGGGTTTATCTGGTAGATACGCAGGGTGGCTTCTGCCGATTCTTTTTCCCTGCGTGCATTCTCTGCTTCCGTATAGGCTTCGTCCAGTTCGCGCTGGGCGGTGATGCCATGCTCCATCAGCACCTTCTTTCGGTCGTAGTCGGCCTTTGCCTTTTCGCAGTTGCGTACAGCCTGGAAATAGGCCTTGCTTGCTTCCACGAAATCCGGCGACGACATTTCGAACAGGCACTGCCCGGCTTTTACCTTGTCGCCGAGTCGCACGGCGGCTCGTGTTATGCGCCCCTCGAACGGGGCGCTTACCTCGGCATAGTGTCCATTCTCTGCACCGGCCGTACCCACGGTACGGAACTCATCGCAGAAAGGCTCCTTCTCCACCTCCTTCAACTGCAATTTAGAGATAACTGGGGAACTGGATTCTATTGTTACCGTATCACCGTGAAAAACCACCTCTGCCGGTTCAGCCTTTGCCTGTTTGCCTGTACAGGCAGTCATTATCCATCCTCCCATGAGGCAAAGCAGGATTTCAGGATACAAAAAACTATTTTTTATATTCATTTTTTCGAAAAGAGATAAAATTATACATATATAATCTACAGAACCTACACCACGGTTCTATGGCAATAATTCCCCTATGGCATTACACCAAGAAGGAACATGCGTCAAACGACATCAGACCCATTCACGGAATGGTCCCTGACATACGCTAAAACAACATCGATTATACGACTGTATAAGGAGGAGCTCGCCCTGGCACGCTCCACATCGTATGCAAAGGAAGTGCCTCAAGATAAGAAAAGACTTCCTTTACTACGGCCAAGGTGACATAAGGTTCGGGAACCTTCTGCACATCGGGCACAACGCAGTTTCCCGAAGACAAAAAACTAATCAGCTGAAACTCGTTGGCACTGTGATTGTGGGTCTTTCCACTCCAGGGGTGAGAGTGGACAATTTTATATGTAGGCCCCTGATGAGAATGAACAAATAAATTAGTGGACACGAAAAAGAACGTGTACACCAAAAGCAGAAATATAGCAAATATTCTATTTCTTTTGTTCATTCTGATGGGTTCAGGTATTGCATATTGATGCATAAAATCCCAAATCGCTTGCAAAGATATAATTTTTTTTTCTTATCTTTGTCCGTGCAACTTAAAAAAAACATATAGATGAAACGTTTTTTAACAAATTTCGATCAGCGTTTCAAGGGAAATTCCCACCGTCTGATTATGGTACTTCTCGGCATGTTCATGCTTTGTGCCACTATGCCCTTGTCGGCAGCGAACACATTGTTTCGCAACGGTAAGTCAAAATACCGTATCGTAGTTTCCACGTCGGCTTCCACGTCCGAACAGACGGCTGCCGAAGAACTGCAAAAGTACATCCGCGAGATAAGCGGTGCCGAGTTGCCCATCGTGAACGACCTGAATACCAAAGGTGCAAAAATCTTTGTGGGATACAACTCCCGTGTGGGTGAAATCCTGGGCCAGAAGAACATCGACGAACTGGACGAGTCCTTCACCTACGAGAGCCGCGGCAAGGACCTCTTTATCTACGGAGGCAGTCTGCGTGGTACACTCTACGGCGTTTATACCTTTCTGGAGAACGAGTTCGGCTGCCGTTGGTACACCCCCACCTTTTCCAAGATTCCCAAGGCCGACAAGTGGAGCTTCTCCAAACTGAACCACAGCGAATCGCCAGCCGTCATGTACCGCTATTCCAATTACCGGGATATAGGCACCGCAGATGTGTGGAGTGCTCACAACAAGCAGAACTACCAGTGGTCGGCAAAGGCCAACAAGTATGGTAACATGGAGGCTTACTGGAGTTGCCACACCATGGGTATGTTCGTGCCAGAGAAAGAGTTCTTTGACACACATCCCGAGTATTTTGCCTGGAAGGAAGGCAAGCGTATCAAGGGCGGACAGCTCTGTCTTTCCAATCCCGATGTGATGAAGATCTGTCGCGACCGGCTGCTGGCCGTCATGGGCCGTGAACCTCTGTACCGTATCTACAGCCTGTCCCAGAACGACAATGACGGCTTCTGTGAATGTGATGAGTGCAAGAAGATAGAGGAGCAATACGGCGGTCACTCCGGACTGATCGTGTGGTTCGTGAACCAGGTGGCCGACGAGGCAAAGAAGGCGTACCCCGATAAATTCGTGGGCACGTTCGCTTACTGGTATGGCCGCAAACCGCCAGTAGGTATCGTTCCGCGCGACAATGTGGTTATCCGCCTGTGTAATATCGAGTGCTGCTTTGCTCACCCCATGGATGCCGGATGTCCTCAGAACAAATCCTTTATGGAAGACATGGAAGGGTGGAAAAAGATTGCCAAGCACCTGTTCATCTGGGATTATATCGTAGATTATGCCCAGTATCTGGCTCCCTGGCCCAATTTCCAGGTTCTTGGTCCGAACATCAAGGTCTTCCGCGACAACAACGCCATAGGTGTCTTCGAGGAGGCTCAGTACCAGTCAGGAGGCTCGGAGTTCCAGGCAATGAAGACATGGGTAGTGGCCAAACTGTTGTGGAACCCCGAACAGGACGTGAACGTATTGGTGAAGGACTTCATCGACGGATTCTACGGCAAGGCAGCTCCCAAGGTGCTGGAATACTACAATCTGTGCCAGTCGCTGGTGAAGCCGGATCTCCATTTCGGTATCTATATCAAGGAGCAGGATCCCATTTATTCCGACGAGTTCGTGCAACAGGGCGAAGCCATACTACGCGATGCCATGAACCTGGCAGAGAACGACGAGATAAAGGACCGTACCGGCGAGGTGTTGATGCAGATCCTCTACCTGAAGGCCATGCGTAACAAGCAACAGTCGTTCCGGGACGGCACATGGGACGAACTGGTTCAGATGATGCGTCACTACAAGACACGTCCCAATGAATGGAGCACTCTGGAACAATTCATCGAAACGGTAGAAAAGGAAAAAGAGAATTAATGCATAATCAGGAAAAGCTGATATTTTTAATCAAACATATTATGAACAAAAAATTTTCTTCAATCGCACTTTGTGCTGCGGCAGCCATGACGATGCTTCTTGGCAGCTGCAAGAACGAGACGAAAAAGGCAGAAGAAGAAGCTTTCTCGCTGCCATCAACCGAAACAGACGAACAGAAAGCCGAACGTATGCAATGGTGGACCGATGCACGCTTTGGTATGTTCATCCACTGGGGCCTATACTCCATGCCAGCCCGTCACGAATGGGTGAAACATAACGAGCGACTGACCAACGAGCAGTACCAGCCCTATTTCGACAATTTCAACCCCGACCTGTACTGCCCGAAAGAATGGGCACGCATGGCCAAGGAAGCCGGTATGAAATACGTTGTCCTCACCAGTAAGCACCACGAGGGTTTCTGTCTGTGGGACACTCAGTACACCGACTATAAGGCTACCAATACTCCGGCAGGACGCGACTTGCTGAAGGAGTTTGTTGATGCATTCCGTGCCGAGGGCTTGCATATCGGTTTCTATTATTCTCTTCTGGACTGGCATCACCCCGATTTCACCATCGACGGTTGTCATCCGCTGCGTATAGATGGCGGTACGCCCGAGGACTATGCCAAGGTGAACAAGGGTAAGGATATGGAGAAATACCGTCAGTACATGAAGGATCAGGTAACAGAGCTTCTTACCAACTATGGAAAGATCGACATTATCTGGTTCGACTTCTCTTATCCCGGTCCTACAGGCAAGGGACGCGATGATTGGGATTCCGAGGGTCTTCTGAAGCTGGCACGTACCCTGCAGCCGGGTATCATTGTTGACAACCGTCTCGATCTGAACGATGTATGGGGCGGATGGGACATCCAGACCCCCGAACAGACTCGCGTAGAGAAATGCTGTGAGTGGAACGGCAAGAAAGTACACTGGGAAACCTGTCAGACCTTCTCCGGCTCATGGGGCTATTATCGCGACGAGACCACCTGGAAGAGCAACTACGAGCTGATAGACCTGCTGTCTGAAACGGTGAGCAAGGGCGGTAACCTGCTGCTCAATGTAGGTCCTACCAGCCGAGGCGAATTTGACTATCGTGCCAAGGACCGTTTGCGTTCGATGGGAGAATGGATGCACGGCAACAGCCGCGCCATCTATGAGTGCGGTGAAGCACCCGAAGAGTTCCAGGCTCCCGACAGCACATTGCTTACCTACAACAAAAAGACAAACCGTCTCTATATGATTCTCCGCAACTATCCCGAGAAGGTGAATGCATCCTTCATGAACAAAGTCAGGTATGCACAGTTCCTTCACGATGGGTCAGAAATCAAGTACGACGGCGAAGGTTTCTTCATGCCGAGTCTTCGTCCTAACCAGGAACTGCCTGTCGTAGAAGTGTTCCTGAAATAATATCATACCAGTACGGAAATAGTCAGGCTGAAAGTCTGACAAGCTCATAGCCCAGGGTAAGCGATACCCTGGGCTTTTTTGATGACATGGACTAAGCCCCTCGGCCTCAATGCTCGCCCCCTTCGGGGACGGTAGTGGATGTGCCCTATGTTCAGCCCGTGGGTTTTCCTGCGGAATCCTATCATACGTCTGTACGATTTCAAATAAATAGGGGAGTGAGCATCGCGCTCACTCCCCTATATTATAATATGTATAATCCAGAGGGATTACTTTGTGCGCTGACCGCCCATGTTGTAACGGAGGCCATTCTTGCTGTCGATATAAACCTTGCGGTTCTCGATCACCTTGCGCGTCTTCATGTTCTTGTCGGATGCTACGGCACCGATGCCGGAAGGAATCTCCGTATTTACGCCGATCAGGATGTTGCGGTTGTACGTGTTCTTGGCAGTTACCGAGATGGTCAGTTTGCCGTCAACGTTCTTTACGATAGCCTTGCCGTTTACCATGAACCAGGGGTTGCCCTGGATGAAGCCGAGCATATCCGTCTGGGCAGCGTAGGATGCCGTTGCCTGATAGCCGTTCTCGTTCAGACCAGAAGAAGCTACGACGGTACCTTCAGCCTGGGTGTCGTTGATGTCATATTCACCTTCGGGAACGGTAATCATGGGGTCAGATGCATTGGCAAAGAATACCATGGCGAAGCCCTGGCTTGCAGCGTTCTTTCCCTGTACCAGGATCCAGCCTTCTTCGGCAGAGTGGTCAACGAATGTCAATTCTTCGGTCGTATAGGCAGCCTCGAAGTCCTTGTCTTCCTCATCCATTACGAAGCCTCTCTTCACGGGAACCTTCATGTTGATGGTATAGAGAGGAACATCCTTGTAGTCATTCTGGCTAACGCAAAGCATCGTACCGGTGATGGTGGCCATCTCCTTGCCGTTCTCCTGAGCTACGGTGATGTTGATGTCGAGGTCTTCTACGTCCAGATAGAGACAATCCCAGTAGCTGCTAGCGTTTTCTGTTATGTATGTGTCTGTGTTATCCACATCTGTCAATCCGAAGCTTCCGGCAATCTTGTCGGACTTCACGTTCAGGTGGAGCATTACTTCTTCGTCTGCGGAAGTTCCGTCCACCGTAAATCCATCTTCTGTGAGGCGAATCTCACCGGCTTTAATTTCGCCAGCGAATTCCTCGGAACGTGTAGGCTCAGGTTTAACATAAGACAGATCGAATGTGAATTCAATACCGTCCTTGGTCAGACATTTACCTTCGGCACGTACGGGGGCACCCTGCTCGTTGTATGCAATGGTGAAGGGATAGCTTTCGTAGATTTCAAAATAGGTGTCATCTGCACGGTTGCAAACAGACAGTTGTACATCCTTGCCATCAACGGCAGTAGCATTTTCGGGCAGAGCCATCATAAACTCGTAGTCGTCGTTTATGGCATTCAAGATGTTGCACTCGTTCCATTCATCGTAGTACATCTTCAGGTTCTGAGCCGTCATGGTCTTCTTATCTGAGACGGCGGGACGAATGCGGTTCAGGGTCAGGTGGTAGCAGTTGCCGTTGTAGCAATATACATCGGCGGTGCAGATGTAGTCGCCTTCGGTGGGACCAGCCACAACCTTCAGGTTCTCGATTTTGCCATAATTAAGT
This sequence comes from Bacteroidaceae bacterium, assembly GCA_045617645.1. Taxonomy (GTDB): domain Bacteria; phylum Bacteroidota; class Bacteroidia; order Bacteroidales; family Bacteroidaceae; genus Physcousia. Next base: position 24,424 of record JAZLIY010000122.1, read on the forward strand.
GTCAGGTCAACATTCATGTCGTTCATACCGATGTAGGTATAATCCGTCAGGATTTGCTCGCCGGAATATTCACCGATCAGCTGTTCGCTGATGCCGGCGATGGACAGGTTCCATTCACCGTCCTCGGAAACGCCCAGCATCTGCCATACGCCATCGGTCGCTGTATAGTCGTACAGGTCAACGGCATCGGCTGTCATATAGACATCGTTGAACTTCTCGGGCAGTTTGGGCGTAACGTATTCGATATTATATACATCCTCGTTGTCGGCAGTGATTTTGACGCTGATGTGCTCGTCACCGGCTTCGTCCTTGGTCAGGATGAAGGATACGGACTCAAAGAATACATAATTATGGTTTACGTATCCCAGAGAAGTGCTGAAATCTATATCCTCGTTGGTATATTCCTTACCAAATTCCAGTTCCTCTGTATTGAATAACAGCTGGAAATAAGCGTTGTCCAAGGTGGTGAGTAGGCCGGCAACCTGATCACCATAGTTTAAGGTTCGCCATGAAATACCTGTCATGTTGTATGTTTTGGGATCGGCATGGAACAGGTCTGTTCCGTTGATGTTGTAGGCAGTACCTTCTTCATCGTACAATGTACCGCTGATATTGTAGTACTCCTTAGATGAAAGCGTTACGGAGAAGGAGCTGGCCTTTTCCTCGGAAAGCCAGAAGGATCCTCCAGATGTGAAGTTGTTGATACCACTCCACAGGCTTAGGGATTCATCTTCTGTGGTGAAAGTTCCCTGCCATGTCTTTGTCTGGGGGTAGCAGTCAAGTGCCAGATAGTATTCGTCACCGTTCTCGTCGTTTCCATAGAGCATCACCAGATAGTTGTAATAATCATCGAAACAGTAGTTTTCGACGGCGAATTCGTTCAGCGTGATGTTTATGGTTTCCCCGTCGGCAGCCTTACGGGTGCGGGCAGGTGCGGCCTTCTTCTCAGCCCTCTTGGCGATGGCTTCCTGACGGGCCTTGTCGCGCTTTGCCATCTTCTCGACCTTGGGGTTCTTCATCAATTCCTGCTTCTTGGCAGAAACCAGACCATTTGCTGCCTTCTTGGGCATGGCTTTGAATGCATCGTGCGTCAAGCCAAAGCTCTGCAAAAAGGCAAACATACACAAAAGAGTAATAAGTTTCCTCATAATTTTTTGATTAGAAATTTGACATTAAAATTAAAAATTTCGCAAAGGTAACCATTTTTTCTGAAAGAATGATACTTTTTCGGGAAATAAGTTGTCAAAGAGTCGAATTAATGAGGAAAGAGCTGATGCTTTACATCATTTGCTCTATGTGTCAGGGATTCTCATGTAAACCCCAGCAGAGCACCTGACCGTCGGCCAGGAGGCGAGGCCGTATATCGGCATAGTCGATGTCGGTCACCTGTATTCCTTTTTCGAGGGCGGTGACGGCGAGGGTGGCAGCACTCTGCCCCAGAATCATGAACACCGGTTCCATGCGTATGCTGCCGAAGGCGATGTGTGTACACGACAGAGCCACCGGCACCACCAGGTTGCAGCATTCATCGGAGTTGGGCAGGAGACTTTTCATCTCTATCTGGTACGGTTGGCATCCTACACCTACGTCGCCCTCGTTCTGTACATATCCGTCGGGAGTGACATAGCGCTGTGTGTTGTGTGAGTCGAGGGTGTACGAACCCATGCCTACGGGTTCGGCCACCGGCTTGCGGCCTATTATCTCGTTCTCCGTCATCACCCGTTGTCCCATCATGCGTCGAGCCTCGCGTATATAGATGGTGTAGGGCCAGTGCCCGTTGTCGGCAAACTCATCGGCTGCATAACCCCATTGTTGCATCTGGTTACGTATCTCCTCCGGAACCCGCTGGTCGGTGGCGGTGAACCATATCAGTCCCTTCTGGTAGCGTATGTGTTCGTCGATGATTTCCTTCCGTCGCTCATAGGAGGCTTCCGGATAGTCGTAGTTGCCACCGATGTAGTCCGAGCTGAACGGACCGTGGTTGTTCACGTCCGTCTTGGCGTTGGGGATAGGATCGAACTTATGGAAAGTCTCCCTCCAGCCAGCCTCATAGATGCGTGCCAGCAGTTCGTAGCGGGTGGAGTCGTAGTCCTCCGGACGGCTGAAGGCGATACGGTTGTCGTTATTCTTCGTCAGGCAGAGGCGGAAGGTGTAAGCCTGAATACGCTTGTCTCCCTCGCCGTCCTCACCGGGAGCTGCGTCCGAGATCTCGGGCAACAGTCCCGAGGAGGCATCCCCGGGGATGACGTAGGGATCGACATGCATGGCGAAGTAGTGTGCATGATGGTGAGCCGTCTTCTGCACCCCGTTCCACTGCTCGTCCCACTTGGCATTGGCCTCGCGTCCCACCACGTACTGTACCCCTGCTGCCGCCATGAGGTCCCCCTCGTATGTGGCATCGATAAACACTGGAGCCACGAACGTCTTGCCGCTGAGTGTGCGTATGGAGCGAATGGCGTTGCCTTGTTTGATGACACCCTGATGGCGGTCGAGCCATTCGTCGCGCAGCACCACCACATCGGTGCTGCCGATGAGTTGCTCGAAGGCTTCCTCGGCCACATGAGGCTCAAATATCCATTGCGTGCGTTTCGCACCGTCCACAGCCGGCGAGTCCTGTCCCTTGTTGCCGTACTCCTCGCGCCGTTGCCATTGCCAAGCCTCCGGCAGCTGGTAATGGTCATAGACCTTGCCGTAGAACTCTCGGGCCAGTCCCCCTATTACCTCCTTGTTGCCCGTGTCGGTGAATCCGAGTCCCGATGACGACAGTCCCCCAAGGTGCTTATCGGGCGACACGACGATGACCTTCTTGCCCATGCGCGAAGCCTGCACGGCAGCAGTCACGGCAGCTGAAGTGCCGCCATACACCACCACGTCGGCTGTATATTGCCGTGTGATGCAACTGGAGAGGAACAGGCAACCTGCCATCAGCAAGCTAATCTGTACAGAGAAACGATGATATGTTTTCAACTTGATAACTTTATTATTTGACATTATTTACTTCCTGTTGAACTCCGCCTGCCCCACAATGGCCTCTTCCAGTTTCTTGTCTTCCCTTTACTTTTACATTCAGTGCCATAATCCTTCTGCAAAGGTACGAAAAACCATCGATGGTGTCAAACATTTCAGTCGAAAACCTATATTATCCCATAACAGTCTGATGACCGATTTGGGATTATATACCTTATTATACTGACTTGAGTAACCTGTATTTTGCATTATGAAAAATGATTATCCGCAAAGAGGTGACGAGTTATAAGGCCTGTGCTTGAAGATTGGCTTGTATGCGACAGCTGCGACAACCAAGCGATCAAAGGTTCTGTCACCAAAATACATTCTATTGAACTTGTAGCAAAACTCGTCC
>JAZLIY010000123.1:0-8075 GCA_045617645.1 Bacteroidaceae bacterium
CGGATCCTCAATATGATCTGTTCGACAGATTGGTCAAGATTGCTGCCTTATATACTTCCGACTTGAAGTGGAGAGACTATCCTGGCGAGGAAGATTCTGAACTATAATTTGAGTTCGGGAACTTATCACCACATGAAATAATCAAATTTAGGAGTCTTTTCCATTGTTTTCTTATTTTGCAAGGTTAGCAATACCATTGAGCTCGTTCTGGATGTACTCAAGGGCGGCAATCTTGGCCTTGGTCTCTTCGAGGTTGAGACGGGTGGTATTGTCGGAATTGAACTCAGTGAGGGTGTTGCGCTTTTCGTCACCTTCCTTGAAGTATTTATCGTAGTTCAAACCACGGTTGTCGGCAGGAACACGATAGAAGTTGCCTATATCCTCAGCCTTAGCGCACTCTTCGTTGGTGAGGAGAGTTTCATAGAGTTTCTCACCATGACGGATACCAATGACCTTGATCTCTGGAGTGACGTCCTTAGGAGCCTGATGCTTGAAGAGATCGATAACTGCTTCTGCCTGAGTCTGGATAGTACAAGCAGGTGCCTTCTGCACGAGGATGTCACCATTTTGGCCATGCTCGAAAGCAAAGAGTACAAGGTCAACAGCCTCTTCGAGAGACATGATGAAACGGGTCATTTTAGGTTCGGTGATGGTGATAGGGTTGCCGTTGCGAATCTGGTCAATCCAAAGAGGGATGACGGAACCGCGAGAGCACATGACGTTGCCGTAACGCGTGCAGCAGATTTTTGTATCACCTGAGTAACGGCTCTTAGCTACTGCCACCTTCTCCTCGATGGCCTTGGTGATACCCATGGCGTTGATAGGATAAGCGGCCTTGTCGGTAGAGAGACAGATAACTGCACCCACCTTAGCCTCGATAGCTGCAGTGAGGACGTTGTCGGTACCAATGACATTGGTGCGAACAGCTTCCATTGGGAAGAATTCGCAAGAAGGCACCTGCTTGAGAGCTGCAGCATGGAAGATGTAGTCAACACCAGGCATTGCGTTGCGGCAAGACTGGAGGTCGCGAACATCACCAATGTAGAATTTGATTTTATTTGCAACCTCAGGCATTGTAGCCTGATAGAGGTGGCGCATATCGTCTTGCTTCTTCTCGTCACGTGAGAAGATGCGGATTTCTGCGATGTCCGTCTTCAAAAAACGGTTGAGTACAGCATTACCGAAGGAACCTGTTCCACCGGTAATCATGAGGGTTTTACCTGCAAAAATTGACATAATGTTAATTTACTATTTGTTATTTTTTTCTTTGAACACGAATTATCCATTAATTCTCTTTTACTACTTTGTCAAAATAGGTATCTGGACGGTTAGGGTTGAAGATCTCGTTGCAGTACATTACTGTTACGAGATCTTGTGTGTCGGAGAGGTTGATGATGTTGTGGGTGTAGCCGGGGAGCATTATTACCGATTGAATACGATTACCAGATACACGATAATTGATTACTTCATCTGTTCCTTCTTTGCGTAATTGAATCAGTCCTTCACCAGAGACAACGGTGAAATACTCAAACTTGGAGTGGTGCCAATGCTCGCCCTTGGTGATTCCGGGCTTGGAGATGTTGATGCTGACCTGACCCATGTTCAATGAATGAACCAATTCGGTGAATGAGCCTCTTGGGTCAACATTCATCTTGTGGTCGTAGATGGCTTTCTCCTTGGGGAGATATGAGAGGTAGGTGGTCATGAGCTTGTAGCGGAGGGAGCCCTGGGTGAGGTCGATCATGTTAATGCCGTCCTTGTTGGCTGCTGCATCGGCACACTCTTGGATGATATCAACGATTTCGCCCAATGTGGCTTTGTGGGTGATAGGCACATATGCGTACGCATGTTCAGAAGGGTTCGAGAGGTTCGAAGGGTTGTGCTTTGCATCCTCCGGACTTGCTACCGGCTCGCGACTGGCCTCTGGCAAGTTCTGAAGTGGTATTGCCTCTATGCCATCGAAGGTGCAATAGTGAGGCTCGCCCTTGAGGGCTGAGATCATCTCATCGACAAGGTCATCGATGTAGAGGAGCTCCATCTCTACGGAACGGTCGTTGACCAGGATTGGTAGGTCATGGGCGATGTTGTTGCAGAAGGTGGCGATGGCGGAGTTGTAGTTAGGACGGCACCATTTGCCAAAGAGATTGGGGAATCGATAGACAAGAACCTTAGCTCCTGTCTCCTCAGAGTACTGGAACATGAGTTCTTCGCCTGCCTTCTTGCTCTTACCATACTCGGAAGTGCCGAAGCGTCCTGCAAGGGTTGCCTGAATGGAAGAACTTATCATAACAGGACAGTTATTATTGTACTTCTTGAGGGTGTTGAGGAGGATGGTGGCGAAACCGAAATTGCCTTCCATGAATTCCTTCGGGTCCTGCGGACGGTTGACACCAGCAAGGTTGAAGACAAAGGTGCAGTCCTTGCACCATGCATCCAATTCCACGGGAGTGGAATCGATGTCGTATTCATAGATGGCTTCGATAGGCTCAGGGAGGTTGTACCACTTGGCCTTACCATCACGGATGTTCTTTAATTGTGAGCAAAGGTTTCTACCAACAAAACCTTTGGCTCCTGTTACGAGAATTTTCATAAAATTTAAATTTTATAGACTATCGGCTGCACCTCAGCATAAATGCAAACACTTCAGCATTGTGCTTCGCATCCCTTTGGGACTCCCTAATCGGTCGCGACTGGCATAAATGCAAGTTCGGTTTGCACGATAGTTCATATATCTTGATTTTTTTTGTTATCTAATTGAAGTTGCCGCTCAGCAAGGATTCGACTGCAGAGCTTGATGAGTGCCCTTGTGGCCGAATAACCTTATCAACATGTGTTGAGTACCGAAAAAAGAGCGAAATAGGCGAATTTGACGTTTCCTTGGCGATTTTTGCCCAAAATCGTGGTACTAAATTGGTACAAAATTGCGAAATCACTATAAATGATGCTCGTTTTCCATATTGATATTCAGTGTCTTACAGAGGCATTGAGGGTTCGGGAGTCTCTATCGATGAGCGATGAGCGATTATCGATAAACGAGTACGTAAGCACTCAATGGCATCTACGTTCCTTAAAATAAGGAATATAGCGAGGACTTATGATTAGCGATTCTTTTAGTCGGCTAAAGCCTTTATAAAAGCGGCAGAGCCGAGCGAATGATTAATGATTAATGATAAACGATTTTTTTAGAGTCGGCTAATGCCTTGGTAAAAGCTGTTGTTTTTTGCTCTTGCCTTCCGCGAGTTCAGCAGTCAGATGGCGGACGTAGTCCACTGGTGAGATGTTGTTCATACGTCAGCTCTCGATGAGCGAGTACAGAAGGCATTGTCGAGGGCGGGCAAGGCGGAGATTAGGACGTTTGCGGTTATTTACCCGAAAAATACTCCGTTAGTACCTTGTCCAGATAAGGCTTATACTCGTCAGGTGTGCTCTTGCTCGAATACATAGCATAAACAAGGTCAATGTACTCCTTATCATCCAATTTACACACCACCTGAGGATTCTCAAACATCTGGCGCAACCTCTCTTCGCTGTCCTTCAAAAGCCCATAGTCAAATGCCATGGTCGTGCGAAGAGGAAAACAGAAACGCTCACCACTGATCGGATTAGTGCCAATCTCACGTCTCGCCTCAAACACATACGATTTGCAGTCACCATCCCGGTATATCGCACCATAGTGCACCTGTTCCAAAGGCACACCAGCACGAGGCTGACTCGTAGTAAAATGAATGAGAATGTTCACATCCTCATCCCTATACATACTGACAGCATACTTCGTCTTGCCAATATGCTTCACGTGGCCATATACTATCTCACCAGGCGCAAACATCAGCACTGACCATTCAAGAAAGCCTGCATACGCATACAATCCAAAGCATCCTCATACACAGCAGCACCCTCATTGTCATTCAGACGGTTCAGATCCACCACATAGTCAGTCTTCGACTCTTTACTAAAATCAATGCCATTCTCGGCCACCGTCTTGCTCCACAAAGAGTCAGGCGTATGCGTCTCGTCCGTCAGCTGATCAGCCGACAAATCCTTGCAACGCTCAATGATGCGTTCCGCTAGTTCCTTCTCCCACTGGCTCATTTTCTGCATATCCTTCTCCAGTTGGTAGGCATGCTGTACGCGTGCATTTACATGCCACTTGCCATCCTCTTGCTTCTCACAACGTAGATAGTCAGCAAAAGCACCATTCTTCACCTCATACACCTCATGAGCCACAGGACCCTTCTCCCAAGCATGATATTCCAACCATGTCACGGGAATGGCACGCAAACGAACGGATTCCTCATCTATTAGATAAAGAATCTTCAGCAGCTTGCGCAACTGCATGTCTGGGATTCTTACACAAAGGTAGGCAAGCAAAGCCCCCACCTTTTCCTTGTTTGATGTTATACCAAGACTCATAGGATTAATATGTGATTAAGTATGCTTTTTGCCTGCAACTCTCGTGCAAACCGAACGCAATGATGCTTGCATCAATTGCTGAGGTGCAGCCGAGAGTCGCGGTTTTCAACCGCAAAGTTACACAATTTCCTTCAATTAACCATCAATCCAATCGTTAAATCTTATCAATCGATCTCATTTTCCTAACAATCGACACTTAAAGTAAACGTCCTAATTTTCGCGCATACAGGGTGGGGGAGTCTGGGGGAACTGAAAACTGAAAGATAATACCGATTAATGATTAGTGATTAGTGATTAATGATGCTCCACGGTTGTTGTTTATAATAATATGCTACGAACCTGTAGCGATGAAAGGTGATAAAAGATGAAGGATAAATGATGGCAGATACTTCATTTTTCAAAAAAAGAGCGTCTTTTTTCTCTCAGACCCCGGGGTTCGTGAGTAAACACCGTGGGGTGGCTGGCTACGAACCGTGGGGTTTATGAGAAGGAACTGTGGGGTGTCTTTTTGATGCCTTTTCCATTTTGCCGGTATTTGTGCCTGTACCAGATGGATTCTTCCATCTTGAACAGGCGGTTTTCCTGAGACAGGCTTTGGACGATGTACCCTTCGCATGGCATATCGGTCGGCAGCTTGTCTTTGAGCATGGCTACGACATTCTGTATGGCTCCTGCATGCTCTGAACATTCAAAGAATCGCGTGAGCTGATTGCCGTGTACAAGTTCCATCTTGTCATAGAGGTTGAAATGCAGGCATGGGATGTTTTCTTTGTCTGCGAACTTCATGTAAGCCAGGTCGAAACAGATGATTTCGCCTTGCTTCTTGCCTGATCCGTAGCTGTTGGGGGCTTCTGTCTTGAACAGATAGCAGGGATTGCCTTTGTATGTTACCGGCTCGAACGACACCAGATAGTCTTCGCCATACAGGGAACGTGAAATTCCTGTGAAATAGCTGTTGAACTTATCCAGCTGTCTTTGTATGTGCTTTTGCCGTTCTTCGTCGAACAAGTCCTTGTCGATGCGCTTCAGCAGTTTCGCTTTCTCCCGGAGATCTCGCTCTACGTCCTCTATCTTGCGAATACTTTCCTGTAGAGTACCCATTTCGCGGTATTTGTCGGTCATGCGAGTGATGAACTCGTCCAAGGTTTCGTATGAGGCTGTCAGGTTGAGCTTTTCCTGCAAGGCGCTCTCGGCATCGCGCAGGTGCCTGATCTCTTCGGCACAGGTGCTCAGCTCGGTTTCCAGCTGAGGCAGTTCATCGGTTACAAAGTCGGCACGGCGCGCCAGCATACCATTATGGAAACTGAGCAGTTCCTGGAAGGTGTGGTGTAATCGTTCGTTGAAGACCTTTGCCTGTTGGTAGATCATCTTCACCTGGTCGGCATTGGCAGACGATGACATGGCCTGCATTTCGTTGGCGGCCTCGTTGATAAGGGCTTTGCGAACCATCAGGCTGTTCTCTTTGCTTCCCAGTGCCTTCAGGCTGCTTTGTATATGTGCCAGCCTATTCAGGTCTTCTTCAAAATCGGGATTCTGTTTCAGTGATTTCTTCTCATTCTCTAATTTCTGGATGTCACTTTTTATTTGGTCCATACGTGAATACAGGGCACTCAGCACACCGTCTTTCTCCAGACGTTTGCGGAAGTTGCTGTCTTCCTGGATCTCGCGGCTGAGTGTGACCTTGTCCACGGAATCGTCGTTGTGGGCACCGAACATGAACAGGTGCAGGCTCTCATACTGAACGGCATTGCCGAAAGACGTGGGAAGGGTGTTGAGCGGCTGGGTCAGACGAAGATCGTCGATACGCAGTGAGTGAGAGATTATCTGGCGGTAGGATGGTACTGTGGTGCGTATGCCCAATATGGCTTGTTCCAGAGCCGGTCCGAAGTCCTTGTCCTGATACTGCACTCCATTTATTTCGCGGATTGCCTTGCTGCGTGGCAGGAAGTTGCGATGGATGCGAACGTCGCGTTTCCTGTTCATTGATGATGTCGTAAGGCATAGCTCCACTTCAACCTGCGTTTCCTGTAAAAAGTCCTTTATATCCTGATTCAGAGAATGATCGGAACTGCGGAAGATGGTTTCTGCCTTGCCGCCCAGACAATAGTCTATCAGATTGAGCAATGTGGTCTTGCCCACATTGTTGCCTGTGTCTGATGTGCCGCCCTTCGTGCCATCTACAATGAGGTTCAGTCCCATCCGGAAATCTATCCGGCGTATCAGTCCCTCGTTATTGGATATCTTCAGGTATTTCAGGAGCATAACGCAATTAATTCATCGTTGATGGTTATGGCATCGATAAGGTAGAGCCAGTCAAGACAGAGCACAAACAGGGCATAGGTCATCTGACGTTTCCTGCGTACGGCACAATAGAGGTCGGCCGTAGTCTGCTCGTGATGTTCAAAGAGGCATGCCAGGACGTGGGTGGCATTGACATAGACGCAATCATCGGGAGAGATGTTCTTCGGAATCAGCATGGCTCCTATTCTGGCTTGTCGAATATTTCACACTTTATGAAGGCGTCCACCAGCACGATACGGGCATTGTACTCCACGTCTTCCCGGTATATACCTGGGCTCAGTGTCATATCACTGCCTACGACTTCCATCACATATTCCAGCAGCTTGTCGAAGAGTTCATCCCCCCGGTACTTGTCGCTTAACCGGCAGAATGCTTTCTTTAACGTAAACAGGACTCGCATGGTCTTGCTGGTTCCAGCCTTGTCAAACTCTTGATATATCCTGCTCACATCTGGGCTGTTGGGCGTGAATATCGTGACATCTTCCGCCCATCGTTTCAGTTGGTTGTATTCGATCTTGTTCTTGATGTAGATGACATCCACATTGATGTCGTCGTCAAAGCCGATGACGGTCTTGACCGCTGCCAGCTTGTTGATGATCTCCGTTATGAGCGAGGGATACAGGGCACCTTGCCGGGTGATGTTGTTCACATTCGTGGCAGCGGGATAATTGTTGTATTGGCCGCCCTTCTGTACCTGGGTGTCGTTGAAGATATTGCCAGTGCCCGGATTGCCTGTTATCTTGACTTCTTTTGCCATTCCTGTTGCTTCTCTATTAGTCCGGCTACGGCTGTCCTGATTTCTTTGGATGGATACAGGCCCATTTCCTTCCTGAATGATTCGTTGCCAATACCGACCAGGGGGGCGAGCGTCGTAGGCGATGCGGTGCGTGCAAAAATACCTTTATCCAACATTACCCTGACGATGCCACCTATTAGAGCGCGGTTGAACAGGGTATTATGTAAGCGACCTTTGTCATAGACCTGGGCATCGACTTCCGGCAGGGCAAGAATGGACACCCATAACCTGTCGTATTTGTCTGTCCAATCTGGCGCAGTCTTCTCTTTCAGCTTACCTGCGAATTCAAGGATCGCATTCTTCAGTATCTGCTTTTCTTTATCATCCATTTCGGCTCCTCTGGCCGGAGCGGTATTTCCATCACCATGGATGTTGGTGATATTGGTCACTTGAGTGGCGTTTGGCAGGTTGTTGTAGATGGCGCCTTTCGGCGCAACCGACAAACCCTGTGGGGAAGGGGATACGGATGCTAACCCAAAAACTGTCGCTAAACGATACATGATTGCAGAAAAGTTAGTACCTTTGCATTATGAATCGTAGCAGCAATATAAATATGTATGAAGGCCTT
>JAZLIY010000124.1:0-2437 GCA_045617645.1 Bacteroidaceae bacterium
GGCTGTTTCTGTGTTCGAGAACTAGCGGTTATTCCACGTTCGTAACAAGGCGGATGGACATGGCTGTAGGTCATTTTTTTGGGATAAATTTGCTGATTTTCAGCGTTTCTTGCGGAGAGCGAGGGATTCGAAAACTAATACCAATATACTTCATACATCGCTAAATCACGCCTTTCTGCCACATATTTTTACGAGTAAAGGTATTTGAATTTTCGTAAAAATGGGGTAACTTTGGGGTAACATTTATGGTTAAACCGATATGAAGATCAAGTACAAGATCACGTTCAAACTCCGTTCTTTCGGCAGGAAAACCATCCGCCATCAGATAAGGATGCGTTTCTCATTCAATGCGCAGCGCACGGATATCGCCACGGGATGGAATCTGGATTCACCGCAGGCGTGGGACGAAGAAAAGGAGAAAGTGGCAGAAGGGTATGTGGGTTCGCGCGGAGAGACTGCCGCTGAAATCAACTCTGACCTTCAGAAGATGAAGGAGCATCTGGATATGGCATTCAGATACTTTGAAGCAAATGATATTATTCCTACTCCGAGCCAGGTGGTGAATCGCTACGAAGAAAGAATTAACGGCATTGCTCCGAAACGTCCAGAGCCAGAGAAGAAAGAGATGAAACCAAAGAACCCCGACTTCTATGAGGTGTATGAGTTGTTCCTTGCGGAATGCGGAGAGAAGAATGCCTGGACGCAAGCGACATTTGGGAAAATGTACGCAATGAGGGAGGACTACAATACTTTCCGCCCGCGCCTTAAATTCTCGGATCTCACTGAAAAGACATTGACGGAATTCGTAACATATCTTCGGGAACAGAAAGTGCTGAAGACTCCCCGAAAGAAAAAAGATGATAGAGAGGAAGACGACCGCGATGCACTGACAGGCCTGAAGAATTCCACCATCAAAAAGAAGCTCGGATATATGCGCTGGTTTCTGAATTGGGCGACCGACAGGGGCTTCAACACAAATACCACATATAAACATTTCGAACCCACGCTGAAGCAGACTCAAAAGAAAGTCATCTATCTGACCAAGGATGAAATGAAATCCATCCTCGCCGCAAATCTTACCAGCGAAAATCTTTATCTGGAACCGGTGCGTGACATCTTTATGTTCTGCTGCTTTTCCAGTCTGCGGTACTCTGATGCCGCCAGCCTGCGTTGGAATGACGTGAAGGACGACCACGTCGAAGTAACAACGATAAAGACAGCCGACAGCATTTCCATAGAGATTAACGATATGATGCGCTCCATACTTGACAAGTATAGGAAAATACCGGCAAAGGGTGGTTTGGTTTTCCCTTTCTATACCAACCAGGCCATGAACAGGGACCTGAAGGAGTTGTGCAAACTTTCCGGAATTGATTAGGAGGAGCGCATCACCACATACAAGGGTAACGAGCGTATTGATGAAATCAAGCACAAGTGGGAACTTATCGGCACTCACACCGGTCGCCACACTTTCATTGTCAATGCTCTGTCGCGCGGCATTTCACCCACCATTGTTATGAAATGGACAGGTCACGCTTCGTATTCATCAATGAAGCCCTACATCGACATCGTCGACTCCATCAAAGCCACAGCAATGGCAAAGATGAATTTTATGGATTGAACTCAAAATGAATTGCTGAAGAATTAGTATATTCGCAGAACCTCTCGCAGAAGGGTACTTCATAAAAAGCATTAACCCAGAGGTGTGTCGAAGACAGGGACGCTCTGGGTGTTACGGTGCAAATATACGACTTTTTTTTAGAATACAAACTTACTATGAAATATTCCGATTACACGACACTGTTGAGCTCGGCCAGGATGAGCAAGTACATAAGGGCATGCAAGGGCGATAAGGCCAAGGCAATAAGCCTGTACCATTACAACATCCAGTTGTCAGAGCGTATGTTTGCTGTAATCAACATGTTCGAGATAATCCTACGGAATACAATCGACAAACATTATCGGGCTTATTTCGCGGATCCGGACTGGTTGTTGAACCAGGCAGCGCCGGGAAAGATGTTGAGCGAGAGTGCTTCAGACATCATCGCCAAAGCCAACGGTTTCAACTCGGACGGGCGGTACAGTCCAGACAGAATGGTGTCCTCCTTTATGATGGGGTTCTGGACATATATGTTTACGCGGAGGCATTACAACGCCGGAGGGAAGACTCTTCTCCAAATCTTCCCTAACAGGGCTAAAGGTACTACCCAGAAACTGGTGTACAGTGAACTTGGAGAGATACGGGAACTGAGAAACAGGATTGCACACCACGAGCCTATATGTTTCGACTCGAATGGAAATGTTTCCACCGCATTCGCCTCTAAACATTATTCTCTCATATTAAAGTATATGACCGCTATGGGACTTGACGTAAAGTCCGTCTTATACAGAATAGAATCTCCAAAGGCAATTATTGCAAAAATCAACAAGGCCTTCT
>JAZLIY010000125.1:0-26620 GCA_045617645.1 Bacteroidaceae bacterium
GGGGGAACTCTCACACTGCGCACAGCCAATTTTTGCCTTTTTGATGGGTAAACGGCGTTTTGTAGAGCAGAGAGAAAAGGAAAAAAATGGCTTATTCATTTTGTTTCTCGGAAAAAAATTGCATATTTGCACACGTGAACATCAAAGATATGGAAAATAAGATATATGATTCCCAAAGGAAAGATACTGATAGTAGATGATAACGAGGATGTGCTGCTCTCCATCAATTTGCTGCTGAGGGACAAGGTGGAGGCGGTGAAGGTGACTACGAAACCGGAGAAGATAGAGGAACTGATGAATTCCTTTTCACCGGATGTTATCTTGCTGGATATGAACTTCCAGCGTGATGCCTGCAGTGGCGAGGAAGGTTTCATGTGGCTCCACAGGATATTGGAGATGGATCCCCACGCACTGGTGCTGTTTCTGACAGCCTATGTGACAACGGAAAAGGCAGTCCGTGCCATCAAGGAAGGGGCACTGGATTTCATACCCAAGCCTTGGGACAAGGAGAAACTGTTGGAGACCATACGGAATGCCGTGGCTTTGAGGGACAGCCCAAATCAAGATGTACAAGGTATAAGTCGTGATTTTGGTCAACGGACAAATCCCGTTGACCGTGCATCGTCGGCCGTAGATTCAAAATGCGACCTGATAGGGGAGTCGCCCTGTATGCAGGAGGTAAAAAAACAGATAGCCCGTGTTGCTGCCACCGATGCCAATGTGTTGATAACCGGTGAGAACGGTACGGGCAAGGATGTGGTGGCGCATCTGTTGCACCTGCAATCCAGTCGAGCCTTGCGTCCCCTGGTAAGCATCGACTTGGGTTCTCTGCCTGAAAACCTGTTCGAAGGGGAGCTGTTCGGCTACGAGAAAGGAGCGTTTACCGATGCCCAGAATGCCAAAGAGGGGCGTATGGAGGTTGCTAACGGCGGAACGCTTTTTCTGGACGAGATTGGAAATCTGTCCATGATGATGCAACAGAAACTGCTTACCGTACTGGAAAAACGCGAGACGACACGTCTGGGCTCCACGAAGGTGACACCCATTGACGTGCGGCTGATATGCGCAACGAATGCCCACTTGAAGCAACGGGTACACGAACATCTGTTCCGACAGGACCTGCTCTATCGTATCAATACCATAGAGATTCACTTGCCACCCCTCAGGGAAAGGGGCAATGATATCCTTCTGTTGGCCGAACATTTCCTAAAACAGATGGCATGTCAGTACAACAGGTCGGTACCCTCTCTGTCGGCAGAGGCTTGCCAACTGCTGCGTCAGCATACATGGCCGGGGAATGTGCGCGAACTCCTGCATACGATGGAGAGAGCCGTCATCCTGTCGGACAAATCCATGCTGATGCCCGAGGACATCCCCTTGGAAGCGGCCTACACACCTGCTTCATATAGTATGGACAATGCGACGCTGAACCTGGAAGACCTGGAACGTCAGGCCATCATGCGTGCCATCTCTATCCACGATGGAAACCTGACCTTGGCGGCTGAAACGCTGGGCATCTCACGCTATACACTCTACCGGAAAATAGAAAAACTGGGGTTATGAACCTGTTCCGAAACAAAAATACCGAACGCTTGCGCAGGATGCTGGAGGCTATACGTACCCGCGACTTCACCCTGCAATATAATCTTGACAGGTTGTCGGGGGATGAGAAGCGTCTGGCATCCGAGATAAATGCCGTGATAAACGAGTTCCGGGAAACGGAACTACGGCAACAGGAAAAATACGGTTACCTGGATACGTTGCTGGAAGGCGTGAGCACGTTTCTCATGGTGGCTGACGAGGATGGAAAGGTTGTATGGATGAACAAGGCTGCCATACAGGGACTCTGTGGCTTCCTGATTCCTGACATACAGGTACTCTCGGTACTGAGTCCTACGTTCCCGTCTGAACTGCGCAAACTGACTCCCGGCACTCAGAAGCTTTTCCATGTAACCCTGAAGGAAGCGGAAGTGGCTTTGTCTTGCACCGTGACCAACTATTACCGTAAGGGGAACAGCCTGCGACTGTACAGTATGGAGAACATAGGTGCCGTGTTGCAGCAGAACGAATTGGAGGCGCAGACGAAACTGGTGCGGGTGCTCACCCACGAAATGATGAACTCCCTGTCTCCCATCATCTCTCTTTCCGACACGCTGTGTGAATCGTGGCAGCAACA
This sequence comes from Bacteroidaceae bacterium, assembly GCA_045617645.1. Classification (GTDB taxonomy): domain Bacteria; phylum Bacteroidota; class Bacteroidia; order Bacteroidales; family Bacteroidaceae; genus Physcousia. The sequence goes on from JAZLIY010000125.1 coordinate 2,177, forward strand.
CGAGGATGTGGATCAGGACGAGATGCTGGCCATACAGGCAATTCATCGCAGAAGTCAGGGGCTTCTCCATTTTATCAAGAATTACCACAAGTTGTCTCGTTTGGCTGACCCCATATTTGATTGGGTGAAAATAGGCGATCTGCTGACGGGGGTTGGCGAGCTCTTCCTGCATGACTACGTCCATTTCAAGGTGGAAAATGCACAAGAGAACGTGCTGGTTGACCGTCAGCAGATGGAACAGGTAATCATCAATCTGATAAAGAATGCCATGGAAGCCTGTGAAGACGTGGATAAGCCTGAAGTGACGGTTCGGACACATGCCGACTACACCACTCGCCGTTTCCTGATCTATGTGGAAGACAATGGTATGGGTATTCTTCCCGATGTTATGGAACGCATCTTTGTTCCCTTCTTTACGACCAAGTCTCAAGGAAGCGGTATCGGGTTAAGCCTGTGCCGTCAGATCGTGAATAATCACAATGGACGATTGTCGGTGAACTCCGTGCCAGGACAGGGTTCTACGTTTATCATTGACTTGCCGATATCTGTCAAGGAATAAAATCAACGCGAATGCGTAATGAAAAAAAACGCTCTTTCTTTGAAATTTTGTGATGTTTGATTGGTTATTTGCACGAAATGTTCTATCTTTGCGCGTTGAATATGCGATAGTAGCTCAGTTGGTAGAGCATCGGCTTCCCAAGCCGAGGGTCGCGGGTTCGAGTCCCGTCTATCGCTCAAAGCGAATAGGTGGTCTCTCACCCGCGACCAAGGTCGGAGTTCTTCGACAAGCGAAGCGGCAAAGCCGTAACGAGTCCCGTCTATCGCTCAAAGCATGATGCTGAGGTCTTCCTCGGCATTTCTTTTTAATGGAAAGATAAATGTTTCTGAAAAGTGAGTAGGAAATCAAAGGAAAAATGGTTCGTCCCCGCAGGTATGGAGATGACGAAGATGGATGAGAAAATTCTCTTTTGGCAAGAGAAAGGGAAATGTGTCCCTACGCGTAATCTGATAAAGACAGGGGAGCAGATAGCCGGAATCCGTAAGGCGGGTGTGCTGAATACGGCCGTACTGGACCATGTGGCGGAGAATATCCATGAAGGAATGACGACTCTGGAGATTGACAGACTGGTGTACGACTTCACTACGAAGCACGGGGGAGTCCCTGCTCCACTGAACTATGAGGGCTTTCCCAACAGTTGCTGCACGAGCATGAACGACGTGGTCTGCCATGGCATCCCAAGCAAGGATGATGTGTTGGAGGAGGGCGATATCGTGAACGTAGACTGCACGACTATCCTGGACGGTTATTATGCTGATGCCAGCCGTATGTTCGTAATCGGGAAAGTAGAACCTGAGGTGCAGAAACTGGTGGATGTGGCTTGGGATTGTCTAAAAGTCGGCGAACAGGTTTGCCGGGAACCATATGTTTTTGTGGGCGACCTGGGGAATGCCATTGCCAAATTGGCCCATAAGAACGGATTTACGGTGGTTCGCGACTATTGTGGCCACGGAGTGGGGCTTGACTTCCACGAGGAACCCGACATCATGCATTATGGCAGAAAGGGAACGGGTATGCTCTTGGTGCCAGGCATGGTCTTCACAATTGAGCCGATGATAAACGAGGGTGACTGGGAAGTATGTGGTGACGAGGAGGATGAGACAGGATGGATTGCGCTGACGGAAGACTGCGGGCTGAGTGCCCAATGGGAGCATACGTATGTGATGACGGAACATGGGGTGGAGATCTTGACGCATTAGAAGTGTAAGCTATGGAGGATATATATATATTAGGTATAGAGAGCAGTTGCGATGATACATCTGCAGCCGTGATAAAAAACGGTGTGCTGCTGAGTAATGTGACGGCCAGTCAAGCCGTACATGAAGCTTACGGTGGGGTGGTGCCTGAACTGGCAAGTCGTGCCCATCAGCAAAATATCGTACCAGTGGTAGATCAGGCATTGAAAAGGGCCGGCGTAGAACGTGAACAGTTGAGTGCCATTGCCTTCACGCGAGGTCCCGGTCTGATGGGCTCTTTGCTCGTTGGCGTGTCCTTTGCCAAAGGTATGGCAGCATCGCTGGGTATCCCCATGATTGATGTAAACCACCTACATGGGCATGTGTTGGCACATTTCATCCATACACCCGATGACGACTACCAATCACCGGACTTTCCGTTCCTGTGTCTTTTGGTGAGTGGCGGAAACAGTCAGATAGTGCTGGTGAAGTCCTACAAGGACATGGAGATCATAGGCCAGACCATTGACGACGCAGCAGGTGAGGCCATAGATAAATGCTCGAAAGTAATGGGGTTGGGTTACCCTGGCGGTCCTATCATCGATCGTCTGGCGCGACAGGGAAATCCCGATGCGTTCACGTTTGCCAAACCTAATATCGCCGGTTACGACTATAGTTTCAGTGGGTTGAAAACGTCTTTCCTGTATAGTCTGAAAGAATGGCTGAAAGATGATCCTGATTTCATTGAGCATCACCAGAACGACCTGGCAGCCAGTCTGGAGAAGACGATTGTGGATATCCTGATGAAAAAACTCCGCCTAGCTGCCAAGAACTTGAAGATAAACCAGGTGGCTGTGGCCGGCGGCGTGTCGGCAAACAATGGCTTGCGCAATGCTTTCCGAGATTATTCCAAGCGCTATGGATGGGAAATCTTTATCCCTAAATTCAGTTATACAACCGATAATGCTGCGATGATAGCCATTACAGGGTATTTCAAGTACAAAGACAAAGATTTTTGCCCCATGGATGCCCCTGCTTACAGTCGTGTAGACGTATAATAACGTGCGAATTTGAAAATTACACATAAAAATATCTTGCGAAATTTGTCCGTCAAAAAAAAATGTTGTAATTTTGTGCCCTGTTTGGAAGAAGTTGTGTTGGAATAGGCAAAAAAGAAAGGAAGATAGAAATGTCTAAAATTTGTCAAATTACCGGTAAGAAGGCCATGACTGGCAACAATGTGTCACACTCTAAGCGTCGCACAAAGCGTCAGTTCAACGTGAATCTGTTCAGAAAGAAGTTCTACTATGTAGAGGAGGACTGCTGGATTAGCCTTAGCATCAGTGCTGCTGGTCTGCGTTATATTAATAAGGTAGGTCTGGATGCTGCATTGAAGAGTGCTGTGGCTCAGGGTTATTGTGATTGGAACACCATTAAAGTAATCGGTTAATTTTATTAGGAGCAACAGATTATGGCAAAAAAGGCTAAAGGCAACAGAGTTCAGGTAATTCTGGAATGCACAGAGATGAAGAACAGCGGTCTGCCCGGTACTTCTCGTTATATTACAACGAAGAATAGAAAGAATACACCCGAGCGTATGGAGTTGAAGAAATACAACCCCATTCTGAAGAAAATGACTGTTCATAAGGAAATCAAGTAATCAACTACTTCTCATTTTTTAGAATATGGCAAAAAAAACAGTGGCCACCCTTCAGTCTGGTAAGACGGATGGTCGTGCATATACAAAGGTTATCAAAATGGTGAAGAATCCAGAGACAGGTTCATATATGTTTGATGAACGTATGGTTCCAAACGAAGCTGCCAAGGATTTCTTCAAGAACTAAGTGAAGATATTTTAGAATAAAAAAAGGATGATGCATTGTGCATTGTCCTTTTTTTTGTTTTATTTGTTCGGTATATTCGTGATAATTTATTAACTTTGCGCCAAAATAGGAGTAATTTGCTTATGGGATTCTTTCATTTCTTTTCTAAAGAAAAAAAAGAAACATTGGACAATGGCTTGCAAAAGACCAAGGATAGTTTCTTTGGGAAACTGTCCAGGGCCGTGGCTGGTAAGTCCAAGGTGGACGATGACGTGTTGGACAATCTGGAAGAAGTGTTGGTAACCAGTGATGTGGGCGTGGATACGACCCTGAATATCATACACCGCATAGAAGAACGGGTTGCAAGGGACAAGTATTTGTCTACAAATGAACTGAATGGCATCCTGCGCGATGAAATTGCTTCTTTGCTCACAGAAAACAATACCTCCGATACCGAAGGATATGAGATTCCCGATACGGGAAGGCCATACGTTATTATGGTTGTTGGCGTAAATGGTGTGGGCAAGACCACGACAATCGGCAAGTTGGCTTATCAGTTCAAGAAAGCCGGCCTGAACGTTTGTTTGGGAGCCGCTGACACCTTCCGTGCGGCTGCGGTGGAGCAGTTGGTTATCTGGGGTGAGCGTGTAGGAGTACCTGTTATCAAGCAACAGATGGGAAGCGATCCTGCAAGTGTGGCTTTCGATACGCTGAGCAGTGCCGTAGCCAACAATATGGATGTGGTGCTCATAGATACGGCAGGTCGTCTTCATAACAAGAAAGGACTGATGGACGAACTCTCCAAAATAAAGAGAGTTATGCAGAAAATTATTCCCGAGGCTCCGCACGATGTCATGTTGGTGCTGGATGGAAGTACGGGACAGAACGCATTTGAGCAGGCCAAGCAGTTTACCGCCGCTACGGATGTGACCAGTATGGCTATCACAAAACTGGACGGATCGGCCAAGGGTGGTGTGGTAATAGGTATCAGCGATCAGTTCAAGATACCTGTCAGGTACATTGGATTAGGCGAAGGAATGGAGGATCTACAACCCTTCAATCGGAAAGAATTCGTTAACTCTCTCTTCGGTAAATGACAAAGAAAACCACCATAGACGTTATCACCCTGGGATGTAGCAAGAATCTGGTTGACAGCGAAAGGCTTATCTGTCAGTTGGAACAGAATGGTTTCCGCGTGACGCACGATAGTGAGAAACCCACAGGCGAAATATGTGTCATAAACACCTGTGGCTTCATAGGAGACGCCAAGGAAGAAAGCATCAATATGATCTTGGAGATGACGCAACGAAAAAAACAGGGAAAACTGAAACGCCTCTATGTGATGGGATGTTTGTCTGAGCGCTATTTGGCGGAATTGGGAGAGGAAATCCCCGAGGTGGACAAATACTACGGTAAGTTCAATTGGAATGAACTTTTGGCGGATTTAGGAACATCCTTTGTGGAGAGTGCCCGGAATGAGCGCAGGATAACAACACCCGGTCATTATGCCTATCTGAAAATAAGTGAAGGGTGCGACCGTCATTGTGCCTATTGTGCCATTCCTATCATTACCGGAAAGCACATCAGCCGTCCGATGGAGGAAATTCTGGACGAGGTACGCTTCTTGGTTGTTCAGGGAGTGAAAGAATTTCAGGTTATTGCCCAGGAACTGACTTATTACGGATTAGACCTATACAAAAAACGTTGTATCGCAGAACTCATAGAAAAGATCTCCGATATTCCCGGGGTAGAGTGGATTCGCCTGCATTATGCCTATCCGACAGATTTCCCCATGGATTTGCTGCGGGTTATCAGGGAGCGCAAAAACGTATGCAAATACTTGGACATAGCCTTGCAACATATTTCTGATCCGGTCTTGTCGGCTATGCACCGTCATGTAACAGCCGAGCAGACAAGGGATTTGGTACGTACTATACGTGAGGAGGTTCCCGGAATACATCTGCGCACCACCCTTATGGTGGGACATCCAGGTGAGACGGAAGACGCATACGTTGAATTGCTGGAATTTGTCAAATGGGCGCGTTTTGAACGGATGGGTGCTTTTGCTTACAGCGAGGAAGAAGGTACATACAGTGCTGAACATTATGCCGATGATATTCCCGATGAGGTGAAACAGGCAAGATTGAACAAACTGATGCGTGTCCAGCAGAACATCTCGTTGGACATACAGGAAGAGAAGGTGGGGCATACGTATAAAGTCATTATAGACCGTATGGAGGGGGATTACTATATAGGCAGAACGGAATACGATTCTCCGGAGGTGGATCCCGAAGTGCTTATCGAAGTAAACGGAACACCTCAACTATCTGTGGGGGAGTTCTATGATGTGCTCATTACCCGTGCCGATGAATTTGACCTATATGGAACGACAAACTGATACAAAATGAACAATAAGGAATTTTTATCGGAACTGAGTGTCAGAAGTGGAAAATCAACCAGGGAAACAGCCTCGTGCGTGAGGGCTCTCCTTGCGGAAATCACGGAGCAATTGGAAGAGGAAAATCCTGTTGCCATACAGAATTTCGGTGTTTTCGATGTAAAGAAGAAGTTGGAACGTGTGTTGATAAATCCTACGACAAAGAAAAAAATGCTCGTTCCACCCAAAATGGTCATTGGCTTTAAACCCTCTATGTCACTGAAAGAAAAACTGAACCAATAACCATGAGAGATAGAATAACCATATCGGATTTGGCAAAGTCGTTGTCTGTACAGCAAAAGATGCCGTTAAAAGAGGCTGAGGCGTTTGTGCATACTTTCTTTGATTTGGCGGAAGAATCCCTGCTTCGTGACAAGTTGTTGAAAATAAAAAACTTTGGTTCTTTCAAGGTGCTTGATGTGTCTGATCGGGAAAGTGTGGATGTTAATACCGGGGAACGTATCCGTATTCAGGGACATTCCAAAATCAGTTTCTCTCCGGATGCCGTTTTGCGTGACAAAGTAAACAAGCCTTTCTCTGCCTTTCAGACCATTATCCTGAATGATCAGACGGATATGGAGGAGATGACTCGTATTCCAGAACAAGCGGACAAGGAGGAAAATGAACTTGATATTGAAACAGGCGATATGGTGCAGGAGACAGCCTTGCCAGAGGATGAATCTGTGGAATCAGTTCTGCCGGACACAATAACTACGGAAATGCCGAATGAGGAGCCGGAACCCTTTGCCGAAGAAAAGGAACAACCAGATGAGCAGGAACCGATGCAAGAGGCACAAGCAAACGAGGTGGAAAGTACGTTATTGGTTGATGCCAATGAAACCGATCGGGTTTTATCCCTGTCAGATGATGTAAACGAACATAATATGGAAAACAAGAATCAGACAATCCCGGATACGTACAAAGAGAACAACGGCATCCAATGGAACTATATCATATATTTCCTGTTCACCATCTTGCTAATGGTGCTCAGTTACTTTGCAGGTTACTACCGTCTTTTGTGCCCTTGTACCGATGATCGTGAGGTACAGTCTGCTGTGGTAGAGCCGAAAGTGACAACGGACAGCATAGCCCTAGACGTGGAAACGCTTTTGGAAAGTAACACGTCCGCTGATACTATCGCGGCAAAATCCGATGAAGAGGATGTAGATACAGAGGAACATTTTGAAGATAAATTTCCACAGGTTCCTGGTGGTAAATACCTGATAACAGGTACCAGACGCATTCATAAAATGTCCGTCGGTGACAATCTTTTTATGATGGCCAAAAAAGAATATGGCAATAAGTCCTTTGCTCAGTATATTATCGTGTATAATCAATTCAAGAATCCCGATGTAATACCATTGGGATATGATGTGAAAATACCTGAGTTGAGAGAAAACAAATAGAATTTAACGTATTTAAACGTCTTTATAACTCTTTTTAAACATGAAGTTTTGTGTATATTTCTGAAAAGGAGTAATTTTGCATGCAAATTAGAAAAATATAAATAAAAACGATAAAAACGATTATGGCAGAATCTATTGATATTCGCGAACTTAACGAGCGAATAGAAAGACAAAGCGCTTTTGTGACAAATCTGGTCACAGGTATGAATCAGGTCATTGTTGGCCAAAAGCATTTAATTGAATCCTTGCTCATCGGTCTGCTGAGCGACGGACATGTGTTACTTGAAGGTGTGCCAGGTTTGGCAAAGACCATGGCAATCAAGTCCCTTGCACAACTGATTGATTCAAAATTCAGTCGTATTCAGTTTACTCCAGACCTTCTTCCTGCCGATGTCATCGGCACGATGATCTATAGTCAGAAGGATGAAAAGTTTGTTGTGGAACAGGGTCCCGTTTTTGCCAACTTTGTTTTGGCAGATGAAATTAACCGTGCTCCGGCCAAGGTGCAGAGTGCATTGCTCGAAGCCATGCAAGAGCGTCAGGTTACCATTGGAAAGAACACGTTTAGTCTGCCGAAGCCTTTCCTGGTATTGGCAACCCAGAACCCCATAGAGCAGGAAGGTACCTACCCATTGCCAGAAGCACAGGTGGACCGTTTCATGCTGAAGGTCGTCATCGATTACCCAAAGATCGAAGAGGAAAAGCTCATTATTCGCCAGAATATCGGCGGTCTGCGTGAGAACGTACGTCCTATTATGACGACACGTGAGATCCTGGAAGCCCGTGAGGTTGTCCGTCAGGTTTATCTGGATGAGAAGATCGAGCAGTACATTGCCGATATCGTATTCTGTACTCGTTACCCCGAAAAGTATGGCTTGAAAGAAATCCAGGATTACATCGAATTTGGCGGTTCTCCTCGTGCCAGCATCAACTTGGCTCTGGCTTCCCGTGCTTATGCCTTTATCAAGCGTCGTGGATATGTGATTCCTGAGGATGTTCGTGCTGTGGCACATGACGTACTCCGTCATCGTATCGGACTTACCTACGAGGCTGAAGCCAACAATGTGACAAGTGAGGAAATCGTAAGCAAGATTATTAATAAGGTTGAAGTGCCCTGATTTTGGGATAACGGAATAAAAGAATTATAGGTTTCTAATGGAAACTTCTGATTTGTTAAAACGGGTACGGCAGATTGAAATCAAGACGAAAGGCTTGAGCAACAATATCTTTGCTGGAGAATACCATAGTGCTTTCAAGGGACGTGGTATGGCTTTCAGCGAAGTGCGTGAATATCAATATGGCGATGATATCCGTGATATCGAATGGAATGTGACGGCTCGCTTCAACAAACCCTATATCAAAGTGTTTGAGGAAGAACGAGAATTAACGGTAATGTTGCTTGTGGATGTCAGTGGCAGTTTGAATTTTGGTACTGTATGTCAGCAGAAGCGTGACATGGTTACGGAGATTGCTGCGACCTTGGCATTCTCTGCGATCCAGAACAATGATAAGATCGGTGTCATCTTTTTCTCGGACAAGATTGAAAAGTTCATTCCGCCCCAGAAAGGACGCAAACATATCTTGTATATCATTCGCGAACTGCTTGAATTCAAGCCCGACAGCCAGCGAACGGACATAAAGGAGGCTGTGGAATACCTGACCAGGGTTATTAAGCGCAGATGTACGGCCTTTATGCTGAGCGATTTTATGGACAACAGCGATTTCCGGCAAGCACTTACCATAGCCAACCGGAAACATGATGTTGTTGCCATTCAGGTCTATGACCGACGAATAGCAGAATTGCCGGATGTGGGGCTAATGAGAGTGAAAGATGCCGAAACGGGACATGAACAGTATATTGATACGAGTAGTAAAGCCGTACGAAAGGCTCATGCCGCATGGTGGCGGAAGAAGAGTGATTCTCTGAGGGACATCTTCAACCGCAGCAATGTGGATACCGTGAGCATACGGACTGATCAAGATTATGTGAGTGCTCTGATGGGGCTATTTGCACAACGCAATTGATAGTTTTTATGTTGAGAAAATTCTTTTCATTCGTATTGCTTGCCTTATGTTTGTCGGGTAGTGTACAGGCTCAGGTGACTGTTGACCTGAAAATAGACTCCCTGCAACTTTTGGTCGGCGAACAGACGGGTATCACGTTGGATGTGTCGTTGGGTGCGAACCAACAGTTGACGTTGCCTGCGATTTCCAAGGGGTCGGAATTGGTTCCGAATGTAGAGGTAGTTGAGGTATCTTCTCCTGATACTACCTATTTGGATGATGGCAAACGTATGGATGTCCAGCAGAAGTACATCGTTACGGCTTGGGATTCATCCTACTATTACCTGCCTCCATTGGAGGTTGAAGTAGATGGTCAGAAATATCCATCCAAGAGTTTGGCCTTGAAGGTGATGACCCTGGATGTGGATACGTTGCATGTAGATCAGTTCTTCCCCCCAAACGGTGTGATGGTTCCTCCCTTCTCCTGGGATGATTGGAAGAATGTTGTCTATTTGTCGTTCGTGGTTGTATTGCTTGCTCTGGCATCTTTCATCCTGTACGATCGCCTGAGAAAGGGCAAACCCATTGTGCGTATCATTCGCCGGAAGAAGAAACTGCCACCTCATGAGGTAGCAATTGTAGAAATAGAGAAAATAAAGGCTGACCGTAAGTGGGCCGAAGAGGATAGTAAGGAATACTACACCTTGCTGACCGATACGTTGAGAACGTACATTAGGGAACGTTACGATTTCAATGCTATGGAGATGACGTCGAGCGAGATTATCGACCGTCTGATGACAGAGAACAACGAAGAAGCCCTGAATGAGTTGCGCGATATCTTCCGTACGGCTGATTTGGTTAAGTTTGCCAAATGGTCAACGCTGATCAATGAGAACGATGCCAACCTGATGGCTGCCGTCGAGTATATCAACCAGACGAAGGTTGAGGTTGATCCCAATGCAAAGCCAGAACCCGAAATCATCAAGGAAACAGACAAACAGCGCTTGAATCAGGTGTGGACGATGCGCATCCTGATAGGAGTGTTCGTGGTTACTGCCCTTGCAGCAACTGTATGGGTCGTATGGCGTATCGTAGATTTAATGATGTAGATTTATGACGTTTGCTAATATTGAATATTTGTTTCTTTTGGTTCTTCTGATACCTTATGTGGTATGGTATCTGATGTGCCATCAAAGATCTACGCCTGCCTTACAGGTAAGCAATACCGATGCCTTTCGGCATGCTCCGAAATCATTCCGTCAGCATCTGATTCACCTGCCTTTTTTATGCCGGTTGGTTTGCTTTACGGCAGCAGTATTGGCCTTGGCACGTCCACAGACGACGAACAGCTGGAGCAACAAGAATGTTGAAGGTATCGACATCATGTTGTGTATGGATGTCAGTACCAGTATGTTGGCCGAGGACTTGAAACCCAATCGAATAGAGGCTGCCAAGAAAGTTGCCGTAGAATTTATCAATGGCCGTCCCGATGACAATATCGGTCTGACTGTCTTTGCCGGAGAGGCCTATACCCAGTGTCCTATGACCGTTGATCATGCTGTCCTGCTCAATATGATGAACGGAATGCGTGTGGATATGGCAGAACGAGGCTTGATAGAAGACGGAACAGCCATCGGTATGGGTATAGCCAATGCTGTCACCCGACTGAAAGACAGCAAGGCCAAGAGTAAAGTCATTATCTTGCTTACGGACGGAACGAACAACCGTGGTCAGATCAGTCCGAACACCGCTGCCGACATCGCAAAGACCTTTGGTATCCGAGTCTATACCATCGGAGTTGGAACCAACGGCACTGCACCTTATCCCGTCCATGTGGCTGGGCATACCGAGTATGTAAACGTGCCCGTGGAAATAGACACCAAGGCCCTGGCCACCATTGCCGGAAAGACGGACGGTGAGTTCTACCGTGCTACGAATACCGAGAAATTACAGGAAGTCTATCAGCAGATAGACAAGTTGGAGAAGACGAAAATGAATGTCAAGCAATATTCCAAGCGCTATGAGGCATTTGCCCTGTTTGCCATTATTGCCATCGGTGCACTAGCATTGGAAATTCTGCTCCGCAAAACGATATTAAGGCGTTTGCCGTAAAGTATAGACGATATGTTTAGATTTGAGAATCCGCAATATTTGTATCTCCTGCTGGCATTGTTGTTGTTTGCAGGGTTGCATTATTATGCGTCGTATAAGAAGAAAAAGAACCTGGCAAAATACGGTGAGTACGAATTAGTTCGTAAGTTGATGGTTGATGTTTCTGCCGTGCGACCGGAAATTAAGTTCTGGTTGTGTATGGCCGCATTAGCTTCCTTTATTGTTGCCCTTGCCCGTCCCCAATATGGTACGAAGGTAGAGAACAGGGAACGAGAGGGCATCGAGGCCGTCATTGCCTTGGATGTCAGCAATTCCATGTTGGCAGAGGATGTAAAACCCAATCGTTTGGAAAAGGCCAAGATGTTGATTAGTAATCTGGTAGATGGTATGAAAGATGATAAGGTCGGCTTGATAGTTTATGCCGGTCAGGCCTTTACACAGTTGCCCATTACCAGCGATTATGTCAGTGCCAAGATGTTCCTGGAAACCATCAGCCCCGATATGATGGCCGTACAGGGTACGGATATAGCGGAGGCCATCCATTTGGGTATGAAGAGTTTTACGACACAAGAGGATGTCAGCCGTGCTTTGTTCGTCATTACAGATGGCGAGGATAACGAAGGTGGTGCCTTGGAGGCTGCCAAGGAAGCTGCCAAGATGGGCATCCACGTCTATATGCTGGGTATCGGCCAGCCCACGGGCGCACCCATTCCCATTCCTGGCACCAACCAGTATATCATCGATGAACAAGGGAATACCGTGGTGTCCAAGTTGAATGAGGAAATGTGTCACGAGATAGCTCAGGCCGGCAACGGTTCCTATATTTTTGTTGATAACAGCAGTTCGGCTCAGGAGAAGCTGGCGGCTCAGGTCGATAAATTGGCTAAATCGAAGATTGAAAGCCAAATATTTAGCGAATATGATGAACAGTTCCAGGGATTTATCATATTGGGCTTAATCTTTTTGTTGATAGATGTACTCATGCTGGAAAGGAATAATAACAAGATAAACCTGACCTCCATTTTCCGTAAAAATTAAGTTGCTATGTACAGAATTTGCTTTTTACTTTTCCTATATATTGTATCCTCCACCGCTTTCGCTCAGAGCGACCGCGACTATATCCGTCGTGGTAACCGTATGATGAAGGATACGCTGTATGCCAAGGCGCAGGTACAGTATCAGAAAGCCATTGAGGTGGACAATACAAATTCCCAGGCGCATTACAATCTTGGTAACTCCCTGCTATATCAAGAAAAGGCCGAAGATGCCCTCAAAGACTATGAGCAGGCCGTGAAGATGGAGACCAACAAGCAACGTAAGGCTCAGATATATCATAATATGGGTGTAGTGTTGCAGGGTAGCAAGCAGTTGGACAAGGCACTCGAATGTTACAAGAACTCCCTGCGCAACGACCCTTCGAACCAGGAAACCCGTTACAACTATGCCTTGTGCCTGTATCAGTTGAAGAACAACCAGAATCAGGACAACCAGGATCAGGACCAGAACGATCAAGGTCAGGACGAGAAGAACGAACAGGAACAGCAGGAACAACAGAAACAGGATAAACAGAACGATAACAGTCCCGAACAGAAAGAGCAACCCAATCCAGAGAAGATGAGTCAGGAGAATGCCGAACAGATGCTGAAAGCCGCTATGCAAGACGAGAAGGCTACGCAGGAAAAGGTGCAACAGGCTCAGCAACAGCCTCAGGATAAGCGCTTGCAGAAACAATGGTAAAACACTAATTGTCAACGGTTCACATTGTCCTGCCGCTTTGGTGTCGTGTGGCAACGAAAGAATGATTATATAATAGATATAAATAGAACAATGTTTAGGAACAAGATAGTATTCAGCTTCCTCCTGTGTCTGTTTTCGCTTGCGGCGTTGGCAGACATAACGGTAAAGTTACAGGCTCCGCGTCAGGCTATTGTCGGTCAACGTATGCGTATCAGCTATGTGGTAAATTCCACGGATGTCGAGGACATACAGATAGATGATATTCCAGGCTTCGAGGTGCTCTATGGTCCCAGTACCAGTACGCAAAGCAGCTTTACGATGGTTAATGGAAAAACGAGTCAGAATTGCAGTACCACGTTGACCTATATGCTTCAGCCGTTGGAACAAGGTACGTTCAGGATTCCGGCTGCAACCATCATCTGTGATGGCAAAAGCTACAAGAGCAACAGTGCGGAAATAGAAGTTCTGGAGGGTGACGCAGAGCCCGATCCTTCCTCCGGTCTGGCACAACAGCAGAATGGTGGCGGTGTGTCTCAGTCTCAGTCACAAGAACCTTCTGCCAGTGCGTCATCCGTCAGGGTAGGGGACAAGGACCTGTTCATGACTGTTACTGCATCTAAGAAAAAGATTTATGAGCAGGAAGCAGTCCTGCTGACCTATAAGTTGTTTACATTGGTCAACATCCAGCAGATAGCCGGCGAAATGCCACAATTGGATGGTTTCCACGTCCAGGAGGTGGATTCGAAGGCGCAATTATCCCTGAAATACGAACGTGTTGACGGACGTAACTATGGAACGGCTGTATGGCGTCAGTACGTTCTGTTTCCCCAGAAGACCGGACGGATGACGGTACCCTCCATCACCTTTGACACTCAGATCGAGGTGCGTAATACCAGCATGGATCCCTTTGATATTTTCTTCGGAGGCGGCAGTCTTACCCAGGTGGTCAAGAAGAGCATCACCACCCCCTCTGTGGACATCGAAGTCCTGCCCTTGCCTGAGCCCAAGCCGGAAAATTTCTCGGGTGCCGTAGGTAACTTCTCCATCAGTGGCAGCCTCACGCCTGAGCAGCTCAATGCCAACGATGCCGCTACCCTGCGCCTGATTGTCAGCGGTCAGGGAAATATGAAGCTGATGAAAGCCCCCACGGTGAACTTCCCCAAGGATTTCGAGGTCTATGATCCGAAACAAGATGACAAGACCGTGAATACTGCCACTGGTGCCAAGGGGAATATGGTGTACGATTATATCGTAGTGCCTCGTCACGGAGGCAAGTACCAGATACCTCCCGTAGAGTTTAGCTATTTCGACCCCGAGGAGAACGACTATAAGACGCTTAAGACCGATTCCTTTGCCATAAGCGTGGCTAAGGCCAAAGGCGGAAGTGCTGGAAATCTCCACGAGCAGGAAGACCTGAAAGTCCTAAACAACGATATCCGCTATATCAAGTTTGGAGATGTGAAGGTGCGTAAGTCGGGTGAATCGTTCTTTGGCAGTACTACCTACTGGGCTGTCTATGGACTCCTTGGCCTGCTGTTCCTTATCCTCTTCGGTGTCTTCTACCGTAAGGCCCGCGAGAACGCCAACCTCTCCCGTGTCCGTGTGAAGAAAGCCGGAAAGGCTGCTACCAAGCGATTGCGTAATGCGGCCAAATTGTTGAAGGACAAGAACGCGAACCCCTTCTATGACGAGGTAATGAGAGCCCTCATAGGCTATGCTGCCGACAAGTTGAACTTGCCCACTACGGATCTGAACAAGGACAATGTGGCAGATGCCCTCAAACAACGCAACGTAGATGAAACTTTGGTGAATGCTTATATAAATGTCCTGAGCGAGTGCGAGTTTGCCCGGTTCGCTCCGGGTAATCCCAGCGATATGATGGACCGTATATATCAGGAAGCCTCTGATGTTATTACCAAGTTGGATGGGGCAATCTAAATTCATAATGCATAATTTACAATTTGTAGCGATAAACGATAATGAAAGTTAAGAACATACAAATCCTCCTTGCAGCGTTTCTCTGTACGGTTGCCCTCCAAGCCCAGGACACAATTTCCATCGATATCAATGCCGTGAAGCTGGAAGCTGACAGTGCTTTTGCACAAGAGAAATACGACGAAGCAGCAGAAATGTACCGGAATGTATATGACGCAACAGAATCGTCACAGGTCTGTTACAATCTGGGCTGTTCCTATTACCGACTGGACAGCATCGCCAAGAGCGTTCTGTGGTTTGAGCGTGCACTGTTGTTGGACTGTGGTAATGAAGATATTCGTTTCAACCTGGAACTGGCCCGTAGCAAGACCATAGATAAGATAACCCCGGTACACGAAATCTTCTTTCTCAGTCTGTATCGTAGCATCGTGAATATGATGAACCTACATAGCTGGGCAGTCGTATGTATCGTATGCTTCTGTCTGGCATTGATAGGGCTGGCCTTGTTCTTCTTTTCGGACAAGGTGGCCCTTCGCAAGACCGGCTTCTATTCCTTCTTTGTCTTTCTCCTTCTCGTCATCCTCGGTAATGTTTGTGGTTACCAGCAGCGTTACTATGCCCAGAATCGCAACAGCGGTATCATTATGTCCTCTGCCGTTACGGTAAAGAGTACGCCAGCCGAGAACGGCAACGACCTCTTTGTCATCCACGAGGGTACGAAGGTTGAGATTCAGGACAGTACCCTGAAGGAATGGTGCGAGATAAAAATCGCAGACGGCAAGGTCGGCTGGATCCGGAAGGACGTCATGGAGGTCATCTGATGTTTCCCGTCGTGGAAGTCCTGCATCAAATAATACAAACAAAGAAGACAAAGATTCCAAAGAAATATCTTTTTCTCTGACGGTCGAAAATACTCTCGTTCGGAAATAATCAAAATAAATTTTGTTATTTCGCTCACTTAATCGTATCTTTGTAGCGGATATGGAAAAGTTTGTCTGTTTGATTGTTTGTCTGTTTGAAGGCTTTTTTCGCACCATCGGATGTGGGACATATAGCCTGTCTGCAACTACTTTCGAAACTTTGCGGTTGTTCGACTCTCGGTTGCTGCTGTGGATGAACGGCAGCGACTCACTCTATCTGGACGGTGTGATATGGACCATAACACGTACCGCTACATGGATTCCCATGATGCTGGCGCTTGCCTATATCATATTGAAGAATAACAAGCTGTGGCGTGCGGTGATGGCAATCTTCTTCATTGCCGCCCTGATTCTGGTTTGCGACCAGTTCGCCAGTGCCTTTTGCAAGCCCTATTTCCAGCGCTTACGTCCCACCCACGACCCGCTGATCTGGGACCTGGTAGATACGGTGCATGGTTATAGGGGTGGAGACTACGGCTTTATTTCCAGCCATGCCGCCAATACGTTTGGTGCAGCCATCTTTGTGGCTTTGTTGCTGCGTCGGTGGTCCTCCACCTTAGTCTTGTACGTATGGGCCGTGCTGTGCAGTTACAGCCGTATCTATCTGGGTGTCCATTTCCCCTTCGATATACTTTGCGGTGCCCTGTTCGGCACCTTGTCCGGCCTTTTCTTCTATTGGCTGTTTCATTTTACCCTGCGTAAGGTGTCCGATCCGTACGAACTCTCATCCTCGGCATATACACCCACAGGATACCAGAAGCCAGACATTTCCTTCTTCAACATGGTATTTGTCTTTACCCTGGCCTATATCTCCATCCGGGCCATATTCTATGCCATAACGCTCTAATCAAGATGAGGAATATTCTGCTGTGCCTTTCCCTGTTTCTCTTTCTGGGCTGTGCGCTCGATGATACACAGCTCCGGCAGCAGGTAGACCGGTATAACAGCCTGTCGTATGCGTACAGGTATTCCGATATCGACTCGTGCCTCTATTATGCCGAAAAGGCCAAGGAGTTGTCTGTCGGCTATCCTGACGGGTTCTCGGAGGCGCACGTCAACTTGTCCTTCGTGGCCTATCAGCAGATGCAGTACGACAAGGCCCTGCTGTTGCTGGATCATGTGACCGGTCACTCGCGCAACCAGATAGAACTGTTGTGTGCCGAGGTGATGAAGATGAAGGTAAGCCAGCGTGCAGGCTATGGTCCGGAGTTCTACGACAACCGCAATCGTGCCTTGTCGCGTATGCAGAGGATAGAGGAGGGGTTTCACCTGCTGACCGACAGGCAGAAGGCACGGGTGGAACATGCCCATCTGGAATACCACATCATTTCCAGTACATACAGTTATTACCTAGGCCAGGATTCCATCGCCAAGGATGAAATCCGCCAGATAGACCGTGCCTTGCTCGCCCGTCAGGATTCTGCCCAGATGCTCTATTACGACTATATGCTGGGCAGCGGAGGACTGCTGGACGGTGATTCCTTGTCCATTGTGGAACGTGAATTCGACTACCTCTTTAGTGTCTATACCAACGGACTGCGTGCAAACAGTGTGTATTTCGTAGCCAATTCCCTGCAATCGCTTGCCATGATGCTGGATGATGCAAAATACGCACCCCATCTCAGGGAGGTGCGCCCTCTGGCCTGTGACTTCCTGGCACGCAAGACCGGCACCGACGAGGTGGGGACGGCCGACAGCACATGGTTGA
Source organism: Bacteroidaceae bacterium (assembly GCA_045617645.1). Lineage (GTDB taxonomy): Bacteria > Bacteroidota > Bacteroidia > Bacteroidales > Bacteroidaceae > Physcousia. The sequence goes on from JAZLIY010000125.1 coordinate 19,993, forward strand.
GCATACGGCTGGCAGAAACGGCCATACAGGAATTCCGTCGTTACAAGGATGCCTATCAGACCTCCTGTGCCTATCGTACGCTGGGCGAACTGTATTTTTCGGCCGGTAGGTATGATGATGCCCTGAAATGTTACCTCCAGGCAAAGCATATCCTGGACACGAAGTCGGATGCAGGAGGTCAGATACCTGCGCCCAGTTCCATCCTGCTGTCCGAACGCTTGTCGCTCGCATACAGCGCGCTGGGCGACAAACCCTCGTCGGATTATTACCGCAACCAATACCTGGATATGCTGGACTCCACCCGTCAAGACCTGGAACTGGACAGCCGTAAGTCGCAGTTGCAACACGAGTTGCGGGCTATTCGCCTTCGTCTGTTTACGGTCATATTGTTGATAGTCTTGCTCTTTGTCCTCTCGCGTTTACTCATGCGTCGTATGAGGGAACATTCAAGGCGCAACCTGGACTCGCTGATTCAGATACACCAGTCTTCCGCCTACCAGGAGGCAGAGAAGGTCGTTCGGGAACAGATAGAGGAGTATGAGGAAAAGACCGAAGAATGGGCCGAGAAAGTCCAGGCTGCCAGCCTGAAAATCGATGGCTATAAATGCGAGAATGCCGAGCGCAGGGCCAAGGTGTCCCTGGTTTATTCTGTCGTGCCTTTCTTGGATCGCATCATCGCTTCTTCCAACCGATTAAAGGATGCTAGCCCGGAAGAGCAGCACACACACTTGCTGTACATCCGCGAATTGTCTGAGGCCATCATGCATACGAATGACGTGCTGACCGAATGGATACAGATGCGGCAGGGTAGTCTGAAACTCCATGTCAGTGCCTTTGGCCTGCAGTCCGTACTGGGTATCATAGCCAAGGGACATAAATCCTTTGAACAGAAAGACATTCGCCTGTACATAGACCCCTCGGACGTAGAGGTGAGAGCCGACAAAGCGCTGACCATGTTCATGATCAATACGTTGGCCGACAACGCTCGTAAGTTCACCCCACAGGGTGGAGAAGTACGCATAGACGTCCAGCCTCAGGACGAATATGTTGAGATAGGTATTTCGGACACCGGGCAGGGTCTGAGCCCCTCGGACGTAGAGATTCTGAACACCAGCAAGGTATATGATCCGTCCAAGTTGGGCATTTCGGACGAAGGTAAAGGCTTCGGCTTTGGTATTATGAACTGCAAGGGGATTATCAACAAATACAAGAAAATATCGTCCCTTTTCAGCGTGTGCGATTTTGGAGTGAGTAGTGAATTGGGACGCGGGAGCCGTTTCTGGTTCCGCCTGCCTCGCGTGCTTTCCGTCTGCCTGTTACTCCTGTTCTCGGTACTGACGCAGGGTCAGTCCTTGCAGACCCTGTATGATTCCCTGTACGAGGCAAACGTCAACGGCCGTTTCCCCGATGCTATACAGTATGGCGAACAGGCGATGTCGCAACTCGAAAAGACAGCCTCTACGGACACCCTCCTGCTCATGAACCTGCACAACGAGATGGCCATTGTCGCCCAGGCTCTGAACGATTGGGACCTATACGAATATCACAATTCTCAGTGCGTACGTCTCCATCGACTGTACACCCAGGACTTTTCCCTCTCTGAATACTGTCAGAAGATGTCCCAGCACCGGGCGAACGGCAAGGTCGTGTATGCCCTGCTTATCCTGTTTGTCATCATCGTGTTGGTCCTGTTCTATTTCCTGTTTCTCCGGGGACGTATCCGTTCCGATTACCTGTTCCGTAACGTGAATGTCGCGATGCAGGAAATGCTCTCTGTCCTGACCGGGCATCTGGAGCAAGAGCAGAAACAGGCCTTGATCACTTCTCTGCACGACAAGGCGATGGATATGGCTAAAGATAATCCACACCTGCAATCTGCCGAAGAGACCTTTTATCAGCAGGTTTCCGAACTGCTGGCAAGGCATTCCCAGGCCATGGCCGACTGCGAGACGGAGGAGGAACGTTTCAACCACGCCTCCTTCGAGGAAAACCGACTCTATGTCCAGAACCAGATCCTGGACAATTGCCTGAGTACCATCAAGCACGAGACGATGTACTATCCAGCCCGCACCCTGCAGATGGTGGAGCAGGCAACGGTACAGGGAGCATCGCAGGACGATATTTCCGAACTGTCCGACTTTGTACATTATTACCGCGAGGTGTATATGCTCCTTTATACACAGGCTTGCCGGCAGTTGGACCAGAATTACTTCCGGTTGGAAACAATCTCGCCAGACACACTGCTGCCGCGCTTGCAGAAGGCCGTGTCGCGTGACTTGCAGCGCATGCATTCCACTGCCACGTTTACGGTGAAGCCCGTGGGTGTGGCAGACGGCCGGCCGTTGCGTGGCGATACCGACCTGATTCAGACGATGGTCCTGTCGCTCATCCCCCCCCTGCAAGCTGAATCCCAAGCCATACGGCTGACGATGGAGGCCGGGACCGATACGGCTCTTTTCCGACTTCATTTCTCCGATGTCGCCTACGATGCCGAAACGTTGGATCATCTGTTCGATCCCTCGCGCGAGCATATCCCGTTCCTGATAGCCCGCCAGATACTGCGCGACCACGATGCCAACTGCGGTCATCCGGGACTTCGCCTCTATGCCCAGGCCGAACCGGACGGGGCGTGCTTGATCTTCACGTTGGCAAAGGGGCAGAAACTATGAATAATGAATTAAGAATTAACAATATGGAATCATTCAAAATTATCATTGTCGAGGACGTAAAGTTGGAACTGAAAGGAACGGAACAACTGGTCCGTTCCGAGATACCCGAGGCAGAAGTCATAGGCTGCGCCCAGAACGAGATAGAGTTCTGGAAACTGATGCGTACCCAGGAACCCGACCTGGTATTGCTCGACCTAGGTCTGGGAGGCAGCACCACGATAGGCGTGGACATTTGCCGCCAGATACGCACCCGTCACCAGAATGTGCATGTGCTCATCTTCACGGGCGAGATAGAGAATGAACGTCTGTGGGTGGAAGTGCTGAACGCCGGTGCCGACGGCATCATCCTGAAGACCGGCAATCTGTTGCAGCGCGACGACGTACTCATGGTCATGCACGGTCGCAGACTGGTGTTCAACGAGCCTATACTGGAGCATATAGTATCCCGTTTCCGCAAGATGGTGGCGATATATGAATCACTTTCGGATGCTGCTATGCAGTACAGCATCGATGAATACGACGAGCGTTTCCTGCGCCACCTGGCATTGGGGTACACCAAGGAGATGATAGCCGGTCTGCGTCAGATGCCCTTCGGCAGCAAGAGCCTGGAGAAGCGACAGGTTGATCTGATTAACCGTCTGTTCCCTGCCAACGAACGTTCCGGTGTCAATGCCACCCGTCTGGTGACAAAGGCTTTTCAACTTCATATCCTGGACATAGACCATTTGGTTCCCGATGAGGAGTAGGGCAGGTCGATATCTGTTGGTACTGCTCAGCCTGTCCTGCTTTGCCGTGCCATGTGGGTCGTGGGTGCTTTCCGCCTTCGATTTCCCCATCCGTTCCCTGTTGAGCGACGAGGGGTGGCGCTGGCTTTTCGTCCATGGGCTTCGCAGCATGGTGAACTACTGGGTTGTACTGTTCTTCCTGTTTTGTACGGCTGTCGGAACGGTCGAATACAATGGGGAGTTCTCACGCAGGCAACGGTTGTCGCACACAGGCCTGTATGCCGCCCTGGCCGTCCTGGTATTGCTCCTGGCCGTCCTCTTCCTGGCAGCTACCTATACCCAGAGTCCTCTGCTCAGCCTCACAGGCAATCTCAGGCATAGTCCCTTCCTGGTGGGTCTTCTTCCGTCGCTCTGCCTCGTGGTTATGATAGCCTCCTACGTGTATGGCATATTCTCCATGCATATACGTGGCATCGATGGTTTCTGCGATATGCTCACCTACGGGTTCCGACGCCATGCCGTCTGGCCGCTCAATGCCATGTTTCTCTCCTTTTTAGTGGAATGTCTGAAATACATACATGCATGATGAATTATGAATTAAATGATAGTCAGCTGGCAGCCGTGGAATGTTGCGATGCGCCCTCGCTGGTGATAGCCGGAGCAGGAAGCGGAAAGACCCGTGTGCTGACATACAAGATAGCCTACCTGTTGGAGAAGGGTATCATGCCCTACCATATTCTGGCACTGACTTTTACCAACAAGGCAGCGCGCGAGATGCAGTCGCGCATTGGTGGACTGGTGGGCATGGAACGGGCCTCCACCCTTTGGATGGGTACTTTTCACAGCATCTTCAGCCGTATCCTGCGCATAGAATCGGCCTACCTCGGCTTCACATCCGACTTTACCATCTACGATGCCACCGACAGCAAGAGTCTGATACGCGGTCTGATACGCGAGATGGGGCTCGACGAGAAACAGTACAAGCCCGGTGCCGTATGCAGTCATATCAGTGCCGCCAAGAATGCCCTTGTCCTGCCCTCTGCCTATCAGAATTCCCGGGAATGCCGGATGCGCGACGAAGCCTCCCGTATGCCGCAGATATACGAATTGTACCAACGCTATGCTCAGCGTCTCCGTCTAGCCAATGCCATGGACTTCGACGATCTGCTGCTCTATACCTGGTTGCTCTTCCGCGACCATCCCGATGTGGCCGCTCGCTACCAGGAGCGTTTCCATTATATCCTGGTGGACGAGTACCAGGACACCAACTATGCCCAGCATCAGATTGTGTGGCAACTGTCCAATGTGCGCCAGCGTGTCTGCGTCGTGGGCGACGATGCCCAGAGCATCTACAGTTTCCGTGGCTCCAATATCGACAATATCCTGAATTTCCAGACGCTCTATCAGGGAGCCCGACTGTTCAAGCTGGAGCAGAACTACCGTTCCACCCAAATGATAGTGGGAGCTGCCAACAGTCTCATCCACCACAATCAGCACCAGATACACAAGGACGTTTTCAGCCGTCAGGCGCAAGGCTCTCCGGTGGAGATCATCCAGGCTTACAGCGATGTGGACGAGGCAAATGTCGTATTGCGCAAGATCCATACCCTTACCGCCAGCCAGGGAATCACCTACGGCCAGATAGCCATCTTGTACAGGACGAATGCCCAGAGCCGTAGTTTCGAGGACACTCTGCGCCGGGCCGGCATTCCCTACCGTATCTACGGGGGCCTGTCCTTTTATCAGCGCAAGGAGATAAAGGATGCCATCGCCTATATGCGCCTGGCCGTCAACCCCAGGGATGAAGAGGCCCTGCGCCGTGTCATCAACTATCCCGCCCGTGGTATAGGAGAGACCACCGTCGGCCGGGTATTCTTTGCCGCCGCCAACCAGGGCGTTTCCCCCTGGGACATACTTTGCCACCCCGAACAGCTCGATGTAAACCGGGGTACCCAGGAAAAGCTCCGTACCTTTGCAGCCCTGATTTCCGGTTTCCATGAGAGAGCTAGCCAGGATGATGCCTATGCCCTGTCCATGTCCATCGCTACGGATTCCGGTCTGCGTGCCGACATCTTTCAGGGGCACGAACCCGATGATGTGTCGCGCCAGGAAAACCTGCAGGAACTTATGGACGGCATCAGCTCCTTTGTCCAGGAGCATACCGAGCAAGGTCTGGACGTCCTGCTGACCAGCTATTTGCAGGAAGTCAGTCTGCTTTCCGACCTCGATGACCAGACTACGCGCTGGGAAACAGACGGTTCGTCCGAACAGACCGACGAGAAAGTCACCCTGATGACCGTCCACTCTGCCAAGGGCCTGGAGTTCGATGCCGTCTTCGTCGTAGGCATGGAGGAAGACCTGTTCCCCTCCCAGCTCTCAGTGGATTCCCCCCGTCAGATCGAGGAAGAGCGCCGCCTGTTCTACGTGGCCATGACCCGAGCCCGCAGTCATCTGATCATCACCCATGCCAAAAGCCGTTTCCGCTATGGCAAGATAGAGTATGGCAGTCCCAGCCGTTTCCTGCGCGAGATAGATCCACAATACCTGAAAAGTCCGGCTCGTGAGAACCGCGAACCGAAATCGTTCGATGTCATTCGCGGAGAATCAGCCTGGAGAAGAACCGACAGGCCCAGTCAGCCATCCACCTTTTCCGCGCCTCGTCCCTCCGTCCGTCCCGTAGCAGAAACGCCAGCCCCCCGCAGTCAGCGTATGGTACCTCTGCGTGCAATCCGCTATTCCGATATCAGGAACGGTGGAGTGCCGCCCGTCAGCCTCGTTCCCGGCCAGCGCATAGCCCACGAAAGGTTCGGCGTAGGAACCGTGGAGGAAGTCACAGGCACAGGCATGGACACCAAGGCCCGTGTGAACTTCGACAACGTGGGAGTCAAGCAGCTTCTCCTCCGCTTTGCAAAGTTCCGTATCCTGTAAGTGTGCAGACTGTTTTGGGGTGGTTAAAAGGGCAAAATGATGTTCTTCTCCTCGGCCCCAGACGATGTCGAAGTAGTCGAGCATACGTACAAAATGATGCATAACACATCGTACGGACAAGGATTATAAAAAAATATCGAAATAATTGCACGGGAATTCGGAAAACTTGGCGCAACCGACAAACCCTGTGGGGAAGGGGATACGGATGCTAACCCAAAAACTGTCGCTAAACGATACATGATTGCAGAAAAGTTAGTACCTTTGCATTATGAATCGTAGCAGCAATATAAATATGTATGAAGGCCT
>JAZLIY010000126.1:0-5531 GCA_045617645.1 Bacteroidaceae bacterium
GTGCAAAGATACGACTTTTCTGCGAAACTCCTGTGTACTACAATTCGCTTTTGAAGGATGTACTTGCTGTAAAACAGATAGTTATGCCTACAACACCCCCTGAAAATTGTTGAAAAATAAATTTAGGGTATCAAACTTGGGATAAGTAATGGGGGCGCGATTGCGTCCCCATTACTTGTTATATAACCTCGCTATGCCAAATTATTTCTTCAATATCTTTTTGCCGTTGACTATTACAATGCCATGGGCTTTGCCTGCAACTGGCTGGCCTGCAAGATTGAAGACAGGAGTCAACACATCGTCGTTGTCATTAAATCTGTCCGCTGAAACAGTTTCAATCGCCTGAGGAGTACCGATGCCACAAATCTCGCCAGACATCTGCGGATTGATAGGCAGCAACGGCATGGGCAGGAACAAGCAACTTGAGTGTGGAAAGATCTACCCCTTCGAACACATTGGCATCAATCGGAAGCGGCTCATCCCAATGCACGATAACTTTTTCGAGGTACGGACAATAGGCAAAGGCATAGTTGCCAATCCCTATTTCTGATGTCAGTGTACGGGTCATCGCGGTAGGTGTGCTACCCACGGATGCAGGAATATCGACCGCGGCAAGAGTTGTCCCATAGAATGCATAGTCGCCAACGGTACGTACTTCGACAGTTCCGGACAATGTGTTGACCGATGTTGGTATTTCCAGGACACCATCCGCATCGGTACAGCCCATGACTGTTGCTCCGTTTGTGTCAGTAATGATGTGGACAGACTTATCTTCCGATGCCATCTCATAAAGAGGGCAGTAGTAATAGTATTCACTATAGCCTCTTGGTAGTTGATACTTATAGTTCTGGTACGCATCCAATGTCCCGGCAGGTATGTAGAGACAGATATCCCGATAACCTCTGCCGTTTCTTGCCGTACAGGTAAGTCCCGTACCGTCGGGCGGTGTGGTGGCTTCACAGATTACATTGGCTCCACCGCCCAATGTTGATGTATTAAATGTGGTGAGCGATGCTGGCAGCGTGAGCGATTGCAGCTTGTCACAAACAAGGTCCTCAATGGTGGTTACGCCTTGAGGAACTACCAGCGACTTCATTTGGCCCGTACACAAAATGGTTATAGTTTTTACCGTATTAGGCAGAATAACAGACTGCAGGGATTTGCAATCGTAAAATTCCATTTTCACATCTTCTATCTTTGTCTTACTGAAGTCTGCCAGAACAATACCAGACCCATAGAAGACATTGTCTATGACTTTTAAATTAGCAGGGAAGCTCATTCTCTCAAGGTTCTCGCAGTAACCGAAAGCACATTCGTCAATCTCTTCCAACTGGGCATTGTCGGCAAATACCAAGTCGGTTAGGTTCGTACATCCCCAGAATGCTCTCGCTCCAATGAGTTTCACACTCTTTGGAAGTACCAGTTCCCTGATACTGCCACATCCATCGAAAGCATGTTCGCCGATTTCTTCAAGCCCTTCGCTTAGTACAAGCCTTGAAAGGCGAGTATGTCTTTCAAAACAGTAGTCGCGAATCTTCTTTACGCTGCAGCCTTCTTCAAAAATCAAGGTTTTCAGTTTTTCTGCGCTGAATGAATTGTCTTTCTCGGCAAAATGACAAACGCTGGAAGGAATGGTGAGTTCTGTGAGTTCAGGTGTACGAAGACCATTGAGGGCGTTCAGTGACGACGGAAGCGCGAGCTCAGTGCCCTTATAATTCCATAGGCTCAAGACTCTGAGCGTGGACGGAAGCGCGAGTTGTGTTCCTGCATAATTCAAGTTCAGTTCCTCAAGATAAGGAGGCAGATTCGCGGGCAAGCTGGCGTCTATGGTAGCGGTCATCTTTCTTATGGTCTCCGGCAATTGGGGGATGAAATCCCAAAAATTGCTACAGTCTATCTCAGTAACGTTATATTCCAAGCCTCTATATGAAACCTTAGCAGGAATCACCGGTGACTTGTCCGAACCGGAAATATTTGTAACCTTCACTTCGTTGTCATTGGTCACATAATAACTTATCACAGTGTTCTCGTCCGTTATGCGGAATGAGCGCGAACTGCTTTCGTTCCACACACCAGCATCGCTGATGTCCACCCAAGTGAAATACTCGGCAAGTTCGGCCTTGTCACTGGCATAGCCGTACTCTATGGTCTGATACACATCCGTACCGGGTTCGTTGCACACCAGGTATTTGCGATAAGTTCCGGCAGGGATGTCACTCTTCTGAGGAAACTCGTTGGGAACTTCATCAAATTCTTTTACATATTTCACCCCATAACTGTTTGCCGGCAATTCAAGGTATTTTGGGGTTCCGTAGAATTTCTCGTGCGACTCTTCGTTTTCCATACAATACAACACATTTACAGATTCAGGAAATCCCCAGATATAATTAAGGTTGCCACAAGTTTGATACAGAGCCTGACCTCCTTCGTTGGGCTTGACACCGAAAAAGGCAGCCTGCTCAATGTTGTAACCGCGTTCATTGGTATGTTCGGGGAAGAGCGAGGTAGTTACATACCATCCGTCGCAATATCCCGACCATCCCCAGTTGAAATGGAAGTAGCCGGCATCGTCGTAGCCATCGCAGATAAACTCGTGACCAACCTTCGACTTGCCCGACCTGTACGCCCCACCGTAAAGTACCGGTCGTTTTGCGTCCAGTTCGCTGCGCAGCATATTGTCCCATTCCGTATCATCCCATACGGGAAGGTTCTCGTAATCACCGTACGACCCTGTCCAGATAGTTACCGGACCACGATAGTGCAGCTGCATACTCTTGTCGTAGTCGAAATAATTGATCAAGGCTCGGCCCATATTAAGCTCATACGCACCGCTGCCACCAGCAGCCTCACTGTTGAAATCCGTCTTGCATCCCACTGCTATGTCGTACAGGAACTGTGACACATCCAGATTGTCGTAGTCATAGGCACTCTGCGTGAAATTCTGCTCAATCCACGATGAGTTCCATTCATACTCTACGCTTCCCTTGCCTTGCTGCGGCCAACGGTAATAGTTCATAAGTTGTCCTGCTGCCACGGCAGTACAGCCCACAGGCGTACGCTCGCCACTGCGTTTTGGACACTTGTCGTTGAACGGGGCATCCTGATCCCATTGAGTGGTGATGAGGGGTGCCACCATCACATTGCCTACAGCATCCTCCATGCCTGTGCCCTCGTTGATGACGGCGTGCGTCTTCTCAATCACATCCACCTCGTCGGCATAGATGTCGAGCCATGCCTGCACGTTTTCCGGCAGGTCGTCGGCGCGGAACGAGCCGTTTGGCGAATAGCCCAGGATTCTGTGCGACGTACGATTGTCGGCCGATACGATGACGAAACCTGCCTCTCCCTCTTTACCAGAAAAGACATAATAGGCCGGTTGCTTACTTACAGGAGCCAGGCCTTGCTTTACGAGTGAGAGGCTTGCGGACTTCTGGCTCTTGCTGGAACCAGACAACTTGACTCTCTGTCTGCGAGATATCTGCAGGAAGTTCTGTGCTTCTCGAAGTGCTTCTGACTCAGTAATCGTCTGAGCAGAGAGCGTCTGGGAGACCAATGTCAGAAACGCGAAAAGGATTATTCGAATTTTATTTTTATTCATTTCTCTTATTTTTTGTATTTTTCAATGACAAAAATACTTTTTTTACAGATGATGGTCTTTTTTCTCGGTAAATTCTCTGATTTGAATCATATTTTTTTTGTTTCACTCCGGTAGTTATCGAAAACATCACTTTCGGGTTCTTTTGTCAATCCGAAGACAAAGGTACAACAGAATCCGCCTCGCTCAAAATCTGAAATGTTAAAATTGCCGTGATAGTATGACAACAGAGCCTCTCATATCTTTGACATAATTTTCTCAACACTTCGATAGTAACACACGAAAACTTCGATATAAACCCACGCACAGCGCGATATATTTCTTACGATACTTCGATACAAGTGCACGCATAGCGCAATGAGATACCTAAACCGGGCCTATACAGGAATCATCTTTCTTGCAAACAATTCATACAAACCAAGAATTCATTTTTAGGAGTGCAAGAAATAGCGAATTTGAATAAAAAATAGTCAAAAAGATGTACAATTATAAAAAAAATACTAAATTTGTGCAACACAAACACAAAAACTCTATGTTTATGAAAAGAATTGTTCCTCTTTTTCTCTTCCTTCTGTGCTGTATTTCATTATCTGCCCAGAAATACATTGTAGACCCCCTGTTTAGCGACAGCATTGAGGTCAGTTCCGTGAGTTTTCAAGATTCCATCTGGACTGTGAAAGACGGGTTCACCCGCACGATGATTCCCCGTGGAACAGAAATTGATTCGTGTGCCCGTTCCCGTTCTGCCAAGTATTACATCATCTTCGAGTATGAAGGGAAAAAATACGAGATAAACAAAAAGGAGCTTCTATTTAGCGAGAACAACCCCGAAGGTGTCGAGAACCCGCTTTCCAGCGAAGTGCAACGCAGACATTCCGCCATCGGTCATTGGTTTGCCACAATGGCACCATCTTACATCGTGATGGCATTGCTGCTGCTGAGTTTCATCATTTCCTTCATCTGTTCCAAATGGGATGTAGATGCACTCCGCCCTGCTGCGCTCGTGATAATCACGGCCAGCATTCTCATCGTGTCTATTCTGGAACTCGTCGGCTACCGCTATCTGGAAGGTGATGTGTTCTGGTGGTGCGACTATGACCGTTACGGCTTCTTCGGTGCACTCTTCCGCGTGATTCCCTTTGGGCTTGTGGTTCTTGGACAGATCAAGAGCATCTACTGGTTCCAAGGGGTTCTCCTTACCGATGAGGATGATCCAGAAGGAATCAGCTTGAAACCTGCGGCAATAGGACTATGCGCCTGCATTCCAGTACTGGTCGTGTATGCCCTAGTGGTACAGGTTGCCATTGGATGGAAGGGTACATTATCGGACGTCATCGCTGTCGTGCTTACACTGGGAACTCTGTTCGGTGGTCTTATTATGTCTGGATATGCCAACATAGAGCGCATGGGTGTCAAGCGAGGCATCATCTGCACCCTTTTCAGCATTGTGTATATTCTGGGGTGCATTGTTGCTGTCCTGGGATTACTGGTCGTACTATTCCGGTTGATCATTCAGGTGCTTTTGGTGATTGGAGCCATCATTATGATTATGTGCATGGGAGGAGGCCGCCGCTATCGCGATAGTTGGGGTAATGTCTATGAAGAAGGCGCTTTTGGCACATTACGCAAAGTAAACTGAAAACAAACTATTTAATCACTTAATTCCACTACTGTCCCGTAAAAGTGGACAAATCTGTCTTTGAAATTATTGAAATATAGTCTTTTACATATCGATTTGAGGTTGCGACGATTTGAATTTGTAATTTTGCAGTCCATAACAGGATTTGCAAATGAACAAAGATAAATACGTTTTCGCTCAGTTGATAGAATTTCTCGACAATAACAAGTTCCGTCATCTTGTAGGCAAGTATGAAGGGAACCGTTATGTGAAGAGTTTCACCTGCTGGAATCAGCTTTTGGCACTCATGTTCGGACA
>JAZLIY010000127.1:0-36646 GCA_045617645.1 Bacteroidaceae bacterium
CGTCTTTGCGCAAACTCTTTTTATTGACAACCAACGAACATTGGGACGTACCTTGTGCAAACGAATTCTTAAAGGCCTTTTCCAATTTGTCTGCAAAATCCTTTAATCCTTCGTTATCATCGGGAGACGGGATACTGACCAGAATGGTCTTCTTGTTGATGGATGCCGGATTGGTCGGACTTAGATTCCCTTCATTATTCCGGACATGCAACTGCATTTGATCGTTGTTCAGTTTCAGGAACACGCCACTCTGTTTTACAATTTCCAACGCAAAACGCTGTATCTGTTCTTCTGTCGTAAGCTTTTGCTGGAGCTGAGTCAAAATATTCAATCCGAGAACCTTCTTGACACTTTCTGCACGTTCATCATGCTTTGTCTTGACAATCACGGACAATTTCAGATCAAAAGCCTTACAAATATCATCAACGGTAAGTTCCTGTGCCAACTGGCCGAAATTAACAAATTCTTTTGCCGGAAGAATGGCTTCACGTAATTGCCGGGCAACATTCGGCATGTCTATCTTGTCAATCTTAAGGTCTTCTTCGAATTCATTCATCGTCTCTTCTTCGCTAACCTCAATAATGGCTCCCTTCATGTCTTCCAATCCCTTGTTGACCTTCTTCTGGGCGGCAACAAGGCGTTCTGTCTCGTCTATGGCATCGTTTATCTTTTGACCAAACGATGAAATGTCGGCATCCAATTTTCCGACCTCAACAAACAGCTTGGCCATTAGCTTACGGGCAAACTCCCACCCTTCTATCTGAGTCTTACATGTATAGTAATCCGTAAGGATGTCCTGATGTTCAGCAAAAGAGTTCGTATTGCCTCCAAATACTTTCTTGCTCAGAAAACCTTTATGTGCCCATTCAGTAACATTATCGTCTCTATCGTTGGCTATTTCGTCCAATATCTCATGCTCCTTTGCCAGCTTTTCTTCCAAATCCTTTCGAATGTCTGTTACTTTTTCAATTAACAGTTTGCTGACTTTTTGCAATTCAACGATGGAAATGTCACCTATTTTCCATTTGTTGAACAATTCATGTTCTATGTTGTGACGGATCTCCTTGGCTATTTCAGGAATAGAGCGTTCCTTCCCTTTGTAGTATTCCTTTACGCCCACACCACGGAACGATTTCTCGTAAAAATCTGCCAAAATATTGTCCAGTCCTGTAAGCGCATTGTCTTCTTGTTTGGCTTCATCAGCATAACCGATTGCCTTATCGTGCCAATAATCACTATACTTTGGGAATTCCTTATCAGAGGGCAAAATGCGTAATTCATAGGTAATGTGCTTGTCGTCCAGCATCCATTTACTTAAATTCGCATCATTAAAATACTCATTGCGGTAATCCTTGTTGGCCTCTTCGTTTACGTAACCTAAATTCTCACGCCAATTGTTGTATTTAAACTGATACAGCACACTTTCTCCTACGGTATAGGTTATATGTTTCAACACTCGCAACTCGGGATACATGACTCGTTTTATACCAAATGAATTCACCTTTTTGGTTCTGGCTATAGGTATTCTGCCGTCTGCTCCTGCATTTTTGGTTTCATCGTATTCCAGTGCAAAATCATCCATGTTTTCGAATGTATAGGCACGCAACATGTCATTGTTTATTTCGTCTGTCGAATTGATGAGGAAGACACGAGCATAGACGTAATCACTAACAATCTTTGGCAATTCTGTCAAGGAATTTACCGTCAAGCCGTTTTCATTTACATTACTATATAAGGTCAATCCATCCGCTACACCTTTTACCTTGTCCGTAAACAACTTGGCCTCTTGTCCGGCACCTGTTACATCATGAGGGAAGAAACGTCCTGCCTGGAGTGCGTTCAATTCATTAAGGGCCGCATAGCCGTTCTGATAGTATCTACCTTGATCCATATTTGCCTTTGGCAAATTCATTTCCGGAATCATCGCATAAACGGAAATTATAGCCTCCGGGAATGTCTTTCGAGTCTGGACAATAGCATCTATGATGGCACCGGAACCAGTACCGCCACATAGACCCGCAAAAATATGAATGTTCGTTTTCTCTGCATTATGAGAAATCTCATCACATCGTCCATACGCGTTCTTTAATGCATTGACATAAGCAACGGCATTTGCAGCAAACAGCAAACGACCAGCACGACGTTTCTGACCTGCAGCCTGCCCCAAAGAACCAATGGCGGTCTTAACAGCAGAAACATTATTTACAATGCCTTTGACCGATGGATAATTGTCAATGTTGTCTAAGATTTTTACGACATCAACATCCTTAATATATAAAAACTCATTTTGTGTAAAAGATGCGTCAAGTCCCATCACCCTGAAATCGGGCCGACCGATTCCCATCATCTCATCTGTTGAATCCACATAAAGGAGTGCAACGGATTGTTTCTCACGATCTTTAGCATCAGGGAACTCTTCAAACATACGCATCTTAAATGCCTTGAGAATTTTACCTCCTGTACCACCCAGTCCTACTAAGATGTGGTTTGAGCTACAAAATGTCTGTGTCATATTCTATCGTTGTTAAATGATTAATATCTATGATAGTGGCGTTCGCGTCTGGAAGACGTTGCATAATTTCTATTACTTCTCTTATTATGTCTTTCACTAATGGGGTTTGGCATAAAATACATGCACAAAGTACCCACCAGACAAATAAGTACTGCCCAAATAACACACCTTACAATGTAGTGGTTCAAATAAGACGATGCCTTATCAACGAAACTGTCCCTTATATCATTTATGGAAGAAAGATCATACCCTTTTACGATATCCGACAAAAAAGGTATTTGAGTACTTAGTTCATCTATTGCATTATTAACATCAACGGGTAATTCATCATTAAGATTCAGCCCGGAAAGAAGAAAACTGGAAATATCGTCTGCGTCTTTCAGCTTGTTCTTAACAGAAAAGGCTCCGAACATAGGAGCAAACTGAAAAACCAACAATAATGCCAATATGGCACATACTATATAATTAAACGGTGAAAAGGAAGATCCTCCCTTGATGGCATAAACCAATATGGCAAGAATCAGAACAACAACTAAGGCTAAGATTGTGCCATAGCCAAAATTTGCGAATGAATCGATAATTCCATTCAAGAATCCCATTTGCCCAATAGAGGCATAAGCCTCGTTTTAAGCTACGGACTCCCAAGTAGCTGATTCATGAATCTTGGCATACATAAAATAAAAAAACGTGGAGTCTGTACTCTCTGCTCGCTCCACATTCTGAGGCCCTGGAAACTGCCTTGTCGTCAGAACGAACAGCTTCCAATGCCCCCACGTTGTATGTATTTTACACACCCATAATCCGGACGATAGATATCGAGACGAACTACAAGGTGATGAATACACACCCTGAGACGTTGACCGCTGCTTGTTTTTGACGACTATTCTTGAATTTTCCAGGTTCCAGAATGTCAAAACCAAGCGTATAGTAAACGCTTTTATATTATGTATGATGGAAGTCGTCCCAAACACGTGGGCTGTCTCCATTCTTCAAATCCACCCATCCCATACATTTTCATGTACACGATGAGGGCATTTGATTTGCAAAAATACAGATTAATTCATTATCTGCAAAGAAATGGAATAAAAATTTACATTCTTGACCTTATATCTCCGATAAACGAGAGAGTTTTGGCAATTATCGCCAAAACTCTCTCGTACTTTCCCTTGCATACGACCGTGAAAGTGTTTTGCTAAAAAAAATGATTTTTTGCGAAAAACCCGTCATCTGCCATAAAACACATTTAAGATACTGATTGGCAATTAGGTACGATTATGGCAGGTGATTCTTCACCTGCCATAATCTGCCATAACCTGCCATAAAATGGGCATTGGATCTGGGAGTTTTCCTATGCTGTCCTCCTGGGTACAATATAATACACACGTGTTAAAGGATTAAATCCTTCAGATTGCATGTGTTGCTTTCGTCACAGGGGTTTGAAAGTGAACCGATCGGACAATGCCTCATACTGCATAAAGGGGTACATTTTTCATCTGTGCCTGTTCTTTATATGGTAACATAGAATAGCGTTCTGCCTGTAACTCTGGGTGAGCTTGGAGGAGCTTAGTAAGCGAATTACTGCGTACATTTCCTTCGGATTTAACTTCTATGGGGAGAAGGAGATTATCTCGCTGAATGAGAAAATCTATCTCTAAACGCGATTCATCGGTAGTGTGGTAATAAATGTCTTCAAAACCACGGCTCTTCATCTGCTGAAGTACATACTGCTCTGTCATCCCTCCTTTGTATTCCTTGAAAATACTGTTATTGACCAGAATCTGGGCCGGTTGGACATCTACCATTGCTCCCAAAAGACCCACATCGGAGAGATATAGCTTGAATGCACTTAGCTCCATGTAGATTTTCAAAGGCAACTCGGGTTTGGAAACACGTTGCACTCGATAAGCCAATCCGGCGTCACACAACCACTGGATGGCAATTTCATAGTCTTTGGCGCGAGCCCCCTTACTGACAGTTCCGAAGATGAACTTTTTGTTCTCTCGGAACAATTGGGACGGTATCGTCTGCCATACCATGCGAATGCGCTCTACCTGTTCGGATGGTGCATGCTTGGAGAAATCCATGTCATAGCCTCTCAATATTTCTTTCTGAATGAGACGAACGGATTGTAAACCATTGGTGGTGACATATTCCAATACGGCTTCGGGCATGCCACCTACATAAAAATATTGGCGCAAAAGGTCGGTATATTTCTCATGGAGAAGATTGATTGTCTGGTAGTCTTTTGATGCCAGAAGAAGCTGCATCTGCTCTTCGCCCTTTGCCAGAAGGAATTCCTCAAAGCTCATAGGATACACATTGATGGTATTTACCTGACCAACAGGATAGGACACATTCGCATGGAGGGAAAGGCCAAGTAAAGATCCTGCCACTGCAACATGATAGTCGGGCGCGTACTCGCGAAAATACTTCAAGGCCTCTAAAGCCTCGGGCACGTCCTGTATCTCATCAAGTATGAGAAGGGTGTCACCTGGCGTAATATCAACACCCGACAATGCGCTTAAAGCACGAAGAATCCGGTCAATGTTATAATCATAACGAAAGATGTCTTTTACAATGGGATTCTTACGGCATAGAACATAAGCCATCTTAATATATTCCTGTTGTGCAAACTCTTTGAGCAACCATGTTTTTCCCACCTGACGTGCACCATTCAGCACCAATGGTTTTCGCTTGGGATTACTCTTCCAATCCTTTAACTGTTGATATACAAATCTTTCCATCTTGTTTCTGCATTTTTATGCACATAAAATGTGGCGTTTTTACATTTTTCCGCACTTATTTTGGCGCAAAAATACAAAAATCCGCAGATAAGGACAAATTTTGAGCGTCATATTTGTAGCATCAACATGTTATTATTGCGAAAAAACCGTCATCTGCCATAAAAAACATTTAAGATACTGATTGGCAATTAGGTACGATTTTGGCAGGTGATTCTTCACCTGCCATAACCTGCCATAACCTGCCATAAAATGGGCATTGAATCTGGGAGTTTTCCTATGCCGTCCTCCTGGGCACGATATAATACACACGTGTTAATGGATTAAATCCTCCAGATTGCATGAAAGGAAGGTTTCGAGTGGAATGCCACCTGTACCTACTACGAAGGAACGGGTTGGATGGAAGGCTTCTGTGAACTTGGGGAGACCATTGTTCATCTTGCGCCTGCCACTCTTTACTTCAAGGGCAAGGGTGACATTGTCTGAAACAACGATAAAATCCACCTCGTCATTTCTTTCACGCCAGTAATAAACCTTGTACTCCAATTCTTCGGCCTGACTGACAAGGTAACCTCCAACTGCACTTTCTACCCATCTGCCCCAGGCTTCCGTATCTTGTCTGTCTTGCGCGAATGTACGTCCCTTGTATGTTGTCAGTAGTGCGTTGTTGAAGACTTGAAATTTGGGTATAGAGTTGTATTTGCGCGAATCGTCATTGGCATATTTCTGAAGTCCGCAGAGAAGCGCACACTGGCTCAAGATTTCTATGTAACCAGCAACTGTCGTCACGTTACCGGCATCCTGGAGCTGACCTATCATCTTTGTCAGCGAGAGGAGTTCGCCAGAATAGCCGCAACCCAGTTCAAAGGTGCGCTTCATCAAGGATGGCTTATAGATATTGGAGGTCATAATGACATCCTTCTCGATGGCAGGTGCTGCAAGCGAGTCCTTGACATACTTCTTCCAGCGTCTTTCATTGTCAATCATAGCAGCAGGACCTGGGTATCCACCGAAGTAGATGTACTGGTCGAGGGTATAGCCAAAGGCATCACGCATCTCGGCATAACTCCAATGAGTGATGCGAATAAGTTCGAATCTGCCAGCAAGCGACTCCGTCAGCCCTTTCTTGATAAGCAGTCGTGAACTGCCAAGGAGAACGACCTTTAGATTTCTGCCTTCACGACTATCCCTATCCCATTCTGACTTTACAGCCTCACTCCAGTTATCTATCTTCTGCACCTCGTCTATCACAAGCAAGTGTTCCTCTTCGTGCTGCAACTGCATAACGATGCGCGCGGATTCCCACACCCTTCGGATCCAATCGGTATCATCATGATTTATCCCATCAGCATTCTCTAATGAGTAGGGTATTGTGACATCCCTCAGCACCTGCTGCACAAGAGTTGACTTACCAACTTGTCTTGGACCAGCAAGAACCTGCATAAACTTACGTGGTTCGCTTATCCTCTCTCGAAGGATGTGATATTGACTTCTAATGTATTCAGCCATATTTTTCTGTCATATTCAGTCTTTTGCAAATGTTCGTTCAATTTTTATCAACAAAATGTTCAAATGTTGTTGTCAAAATGTTCAAATCACGCCACAAAAATACTTAAAATTTCTTTTATAAGAGACAATATTCGCAGAAATATTGATTTTTTTGCATATTGCTTTCATCAACATGTTATTTTTGCAAAAAACCTGCCATCTGCCATAAATCACGTTTAAAATACTGATTGGTAATCAGGTACGATTATGGCAGGTGATTCTTCACCTGCCATAATCTGCCATAACCTGCCATAAAATGGGCATTGGATCTGGGAGTTTTCTTATGCTGTCCTCTTGGGCACGATATAATACACGCTGCCCTGTGTGATGCGCTTACGCTCGTAATTCTGCGTCTTGAGCATCTTGCCCAGACGGACATTCATGGTGTCCGTGGTTTTCAGAGTCGGAAACTCTGAACGCATTTCCGAGAGGATTTCCGATACGGATAGCGGACGGACGAACTCACCGTCCTCTGGATGACGGAAACAGACATCCAAGATCCCTTCAAGGCTTATCTGGTTCTGGAAGCCCTGATTGAGTTCTTCGATTCGCTTCACTTCCTCGTTGGTGAACCAATAGCGCATCTGTTTCTCCTGCAACTCACAGACAACCTGTGCGTAAAGCTGGTCGTAATCAACCGTTACTTCATTGTCGATGAGCTCTCCATCGGGAATGCGGATGCAAAGGTAACGACGACTGCCGGTGGGATCGTTCAGCGGACGTGGATTGTTGGTCGTGCTGACAAAGGAGGCGAAACGCTGGCGGCACTTCTGGGCACGCCCGTAAATGGGACGGCCATTGACCATCACCTTGGACAAGGTCTGCTTCAGTTCGGCATGCTGGCTCGACTTGATCTGGTCGAGTTCGTCCAGATTGACAAGCAGGTTGTTGGTGAGTGCCATCTCCTTGTCGTTCTTGTTGCCAAGGTTGATGTGGTCAAGGTAATAGGAGCGCAGATGCGGTGGCAGGAGGCCGGCACAGAACGTGCTCTTCCCACATCCCTGAGCACCTATCAGCGTCACAACACACTCGTTGCCATGCAGCATATCCATACCCAACCAATGGGCAACAGCTGAGCGAAGCCAGATGGCAAGCAGGTGATGCTGTTCGGCTGTGATGCCGGGAAGACGGCTGAAGAGTTTGCCCACATGGTTCTGGCCATCCCAGGCAGGAAGGGACAGAAGCCAATCCTTGGCGGGATCATAGAGTGGCGTTTCCTCGGAATAGACGTATTCGTCCACATTCCGACCGAGGGCAGGAACCTCCAACCCGTTGCTTTTGATGATGCGGATCAGGGAGTTGCGTGCCTCTCGTGTAAAGGGACGGAAGGCTTTGAGCTTCTCCGAGGATTGACCTCCGTTCGGGATGTTTGCCGAGGTGCGCTCGCGTACCTCATAGACATTGGACAGGACGTTGTGCCTGAATTCGTAGTTCTCGCTGAGAAATTCATCCAGCAAGGACAGTTGCTCCTGCGTTTCGGAGTTGGTGTTAGATAGAAAGTCGTTTATCATAGATAAGAAAAATTTAAGTTCAGCGATGATTTTGGTACTTATCTCGATGGTACGAAAACCATTCACTGGAATACACGGCTGCAAAGGTACGACAAAAGTTTCATGCTTGCAATAGTTGTCCCACATGTTGAGCAAAAACTTTTCTACTTTTCCCACAGAAAATGATTTTCTCCCATTCCGCTTATGGCAGATTATGGCAGGTTATGGCAGGTGGAGAAGTACCTGCCATAGTCCTACTGACCTATCCATCTGCACGTTAAACTACCTTTATGGCAGGTGGCAGAAAAAAAAGAAAAAAGCTGTTTCAAAGATTTCAGACTGCGTAGATATAATATAACCGGCATCGGCAATTGTATAATCGCCGTCGGCGATTATACAAACGTCACCGCTGATTATATAAACGTCAGTGGCGATTATACTATTTCTGGCATATTAACGGATTATTTCCCGAGAGAATTTGTTATTTAGGCCATCTTTGCATATCTTTGCGGAGTGATTTAAAAAGAAAAGATTATGGCACGATATGTGATGCAAGAAACAAACCTCCAGCAGGAGGATGGAAAGAAGAAACTGTACCCTCGACTGATAGATGTGCGTCCGATGGAACACAACAAACTGGTACAGTACATCAGCGAGACTACGGGCTTGTCGAAGGGTGTCGTTGACGGTGTCCTCAACATTCTGGCGGAACGTATGGCTACATGGATGAGCGAAGGCTATTCCATCAAGATCGATAATTTCGGACGGTTTACTCCTACCCTGGGATTGAAGGAGGGCGTGGAGCGTGAAGAATCGGAAGAGGATGGCGAAACGGATGACAACGGCAAGCCCAAAAGCAAGCATCGGAATGCAACAAGCATCGAGGTGGACAACGTGAGCTTTGTGCCCGATAAGAACTTCCTGCATGCCATAAACAAGTGGATAGACCTTGAGCGTACTCCCTATCAAAAGACAATCCGTCCGAACCAATGTCCGTATTCAGAAGAAGAACGCAAGAGCGAGTTGGTTAAATATCTTCAGCAAAACGCCTTCATCAACTGTACCACTTACATGAACCTGACAAAACAGAAGCGTACAGTTGCCACAAACGAATTGCGCAGATGGTCGGATGACCCGGATTCACCAATCCAAGCAAAAGGACGTGCTCCACACAGGGTGTATGTGCTGAAGAGAAGATAAAAACCGTTCTTTCAGGAAAATGAGGATGAAAATAAAGAAAGCAACAAACCTTGATACCATCAAGGCTATGCGACGAGGAGGACGTGAAGCCGAAATCGAGCTTCTTGGCCCTGGCTTCCACTCCTTCTATCGTCTGCACAAATCAAAGAAGACGTACACTCGCAAGCAGAAACACAAAAAAGGGAACGTGTGACTCTCCTAAAAGTGACAACCTTTTTCAGCTAAAAAGCGACAGCCAATTCTCAAAAACGCTGACGCTTTCTTCTCCGAACTTGGCCAGTTTCTTCATGACAACATCAGGGGACATCTCTATGTCCAAGTGGGTTTTAGAAAAGAACTTGTCGGCATAACAGATGACTTCCTCTTCAAGGCTTTCAGGAACAAAATCAAAAACGGGCAAGGGCAACTGCTGTCGCTCGATAGTCAAGGCGGTAAGTCCGGTTCCCGTATGTCGCTCTGCTACACGCGCATGTCTTACATAGCCTTCCTCGCGGAGTATTTTACCACCCAACAGGCCATGCTTGATATACGGTTCCGTTCCATGGCACTCTATCCCGGGTGCATCCGTATAGAGGATGCCGATATCGTGCAACATTGCTCCCTCATACAGGAATGTATCATCCAGGTGTAGTTCCGGATGCATGGCAGAAACAGCCAAGGCCTTTTCTGCAACAGACTTACTATGTGTCAATAATATATGTCGAAGGGCTGGAGCGTCCCTGTAATACTTCTCAATAAGAATTTCAAGATTCATAGGGGGATATGTATGTAAAAGTTCGTCCCCGCTTCCAAGAAACGGGGACGAGAAGAAAATCATCTGTTAGCCACCAAAGTTATCGAAGCGAATCATATCGTCTTCTACACCGAGACTATGCAACAAATCGAGCACCGTCTTGGCCATCATTGGAGGTCCACACAAGTAATACTCAACATCTTCGGGAGCTTCATGCTGCTTCAGATAGGTATCGCCCATCACAGGAGCAATGAAACCTGCTGTGTACTTCACGCCCAGACTGTCGGCCTTTGGATCGGGGCGGTCGAGAGCCAAATGGAAGTGGAAGTTGGGGAATTCCTTCTCCAATGCCAGGAAGTCTTCCATAAAGAATACTTCATCGATAGCACGTGCGCCATAGAAATAATGCATTTCACGGTCACGACACTGGCGAGTCTTGAGCATGTGCATAATCTGAGCACGCAAGGGTGCCATACCGGCTCCACCGCCGACCCAGATCATTTCACGCTTACTGTCATATACTGGACGGAACTCTCCGTAAGGACCGCTCATAATACACTTGTCACCCGGCTTCAGGCTGAAAATGTAGGTTGACGCAATACCACAAGGAACATCCATAAAGCCAGGACCCTGATCTTTGGGCTTGAACGGAGGTGTGGCAATACGAACGGTCAACGTGATGATGTCACCCTCATCGGGATAGTTGGCCATTGAATAGGCACGGATGGTGGGAACTTCGTTCTTCTGCTTCAAGCCGAAGATACCGAACTTCTGCCATGTAGGAATATACAGGTCACCAATAAGATCCTTGTCCATATCGCGATCGTAATCGATATCGTATGCAGGAATCTTGATCTGAGCGTACGAACCCGGTTCGAAGTCCATGTGTTCACCTGGAGGCAACTGTACCTTGAACTCTTTGATGAAGCTGGCTACGTTCTTGTTGCTGATAACGGTGCATTCCCATTCCTTGACACCCAAAACAGAGTCATCTACCTTGATCTGCAAGTCACCCTTTACCTTACATTGGCAACCCAGACGCCAGTTTTCCTTAATCTGCTTACGGGTAAAGTGTCCCTTTTCGCTGTCGAGGATTTCACCACCACCATCGGGAACCTGAAGCTTACACTGACCGCAAGAGCCCTTGCCACCACAAGCGCTGGGAAGGAAGATGCCCTCCTGGCTCAAGGTGCTGAGCAAGCTACTGCCCTGACCTACGGAAATAGTATCTTTTCCGTTTATCGTAATATTTACATTGCCACTGGGTGACAAATACTTCTTAGCAACGAGCAGGATGATAACCAGCGCCAGAATGATTGCGAGAAACACCGCAATGCTCGTGAAAATTAAATTCATATCCATTGATTATTTCCTCCTACACATTAAATATCCAAACCAGAGAAGCACATAAAGGCCATAGCCATCAGGCCTACGGTAATGAACGTGATACCCAATCCCTGCAATGGCTTGGGGACATCGGTATAGGCCATCTTTTCACGGATTGCAGCCAAACCTACGATTGCCAGCATCCAGCCAATACCGGAACCGAGGGCGTATGCAATGGAATCGCCGATATTGGCAATTGCCTGAGAGCTGACCTCTGCATCCATCTGAACACGCTGTTGCATGAACAGAGAAGCACCCATGATGGCACAGTTCACCGCAATAAGAGGCAAGAAAATACCCAATGCCGCATAGAGTGACGGGCTGAAACGTTCAACGAACATCTCAACAAGCTGTACGATACCGGCAATGACGGCAATGAACAGGATAAAGGCCAGGAAGGTCAAATCAACCCCTTCAACCAATGCATTGGGACCCAGCACATACATTTGCAGAAGATAGTCAACCGGTACTGTTATCAACAGCACGAAGGTTACTGCAATACCCAGACCAAAAGCAGTCTTCACATTCTTGGATACAGCCAAATATGAGCACATACCCAAGAAGAAGGCGAAAATCATGTTGTCCACAAAAATGGAGCGGACAAACAAACTAATCATGTGTTCCATATTACTTCTTATCCTCCTTATTTATTGAGCGGTGTGCCCAGATTACACATCCTACGATTATCAGAGACATGGCTGGCATAGTCATCATGCCGTTATTCATATAACCTGCCTCATAAACACAATCTGGAACGATTTGGAAACCAAGCAGAGAGCCGAAACCCAGCAACTCGCGGATAAAACCTACGATAACCAGGATGAGGGCATAGCCCAGCCCGTTGCCGATTCCGTCCAGGAAAGACTCCCAAGGACCATTCTGCATGGCAAATGCTTCCAGACGTCCCATCAAGATACAGTTCGTAATAATCAATCCTACATAGACGCTCAACTGAACACTGACGTCATAAGCAAAAGCCTTCAGTATTTCAGCCACAATCGTTACCAAGGCAGCTACAACTACCAACTGTACGATGATACGGATACGATTGGGAATCGTCTTGCGGATAAGAGAAATAATCACATTTGAAAAAGCGGTAATTACCGTTACGCTGAGCCCCATGACAATAGCAGGTTCAAGCTGTGATGTAACGGCAAGCGCTGAGCAGATACCCAGAATCTGAACGGCAATAGGGTTGTTCAGGTTCAGCGGATTCGAGAATACTGCCTTATTCTCATCAGAAAACAATTTACTCATATTCTTTCCTCCTACAAATTAATTCTTATTTGATAAAAACTGGATGTACTTCTGCAAGCCGTCTGTTACCATGGCTGCAACACCCTTGCTCGTCAACGTAGCACCGGTAATGCCATCTACCTCGTATTCAGCCTTGGCTGAACCATTCTTGACAACGGTCAAGGCTACCTGACCGTTATTTCCGGCATACAGAGGTTTTCCATTGAAACTTTCCTGGAATGGACGCTCCGTAATACGAGCACCCAAGCCGGCCGTTTCACTCTCATGAGAGAAATATGAGCCATAGACCGTACTCTTGTCATCGTTTACAGAAACGAAGCCCCAGAGACCGCCCCAAAGGCCACGTCCCTTCATAGGAATCACATACTTGACCTGACCATTCACATTTGCTTCGTAATAAGGCAAGTTGTCGGAAGTCTGCTTCTCCTGAACAATCTCGGCATACTTATCATCAATAGCCTGACCGGAAAGTCCTGTTATATTCAGGGATGTGAGAATCTGATTCTTGGTGTCACGCTCTACGTTGGCATTCTGGATAGGCTTCAACGAAGAAGAAACGAAAGCCAACAGGAAAGCAACGACGATGACTATCACAGCCGCATATACGATGGTATAGACATTACTATTCGTGTCGATACCTTTTTTCTTATCATTTGCCATAGTCATTCTTTATTATTTAGTTACACGTTTTGCACGCTTGCTGATATTGCTCTGTACAAAACAGTAGTCGATCAGCGGAGCGAACAGGTTCATCAGCAAAATAGCCAGCATCATACCTTCTGGATAACCGGGATTCATAACACGAACCATCACGGCTACAACACCGATAAGGAAACCATAGATATACTTACCGCATTCCGTACGGGCACTGGTTACAGGATCAGTTGCCATAAAGACGGCACCAAAGCAGAAACCACCAAGGATAAGTTGATCAGACCATGTCAATGGTGACATTCCAAGGCTCTGGAACAGCAATCCCGTAAGGACACCACCGACAAAGACGCTAAGCATAGTCTTCCAACTGGCAACACCTGTCCACAACAACAGGATAGCACCAAGGGCTATGGCAATAACACTCGTTTCGCCGATAGCACCGGGAATCAGACCAATGATGGCATTCATGGGATCAGCCAGAGGAGCGTTTGCTGCAGCCTCTGCCAAAGGAGTAGCTGCAGAATAGGTATCAGGCAGGTTGTTGCCCAAACCACAGATAGTACTTTGTGCCACCCAGACATTGTCGTCACCTGTCATGACGCTGGGGTAACTGAAGAACAGGAATGCACGGGTTATCAGAGCCGGGTTGAAGATATTCATACCGGTGCCGCCAAAGATTTCCTTTGCAAAGATAACGCTAAAGGCTACAGCCAAAGCCAATGCCCACAGAGGAGTGTTCACAGGTACAATCATAGGAATAAGGATACCGGAAACAAGGAAACCTTCCTGGATTTCCTCGCCCTTCCATTGAGCTACAACGAACTCTATACCCAGACCTACAACGTAGCTGACAATGATCTTGGGAAGTACGGCCAAGAATCCGAAGCCAAACAAATCCCAGAAAGATGCGCCTGACAATGTACCGGCAGCCAGATAATTCTGGTAACCCACATTATACATACCAAACAGCAAAGCAGGAATCAGGGCTATCACGACGAAACTCATGATACGCTTGCTGTCGATAGCATCGTGGATATTCACACAACCCACGCGAGACGTACGATTGGGGACGAAGGCGAAAGTTTCGAATCCGTCCACCAAGCTACGGAGGGCATGGTACTTACCACCCTCCTCCACATGAGGTTTTATGTTATCGAAAAATTTTCTTAAAGCTTTCATTTAATCTGCTATAATAAATAATGTATAATTATGCATTCTCACGGCGCAGGATATCCAGTCCTTCGCGAACGATTCTCTGAAGTTCCAACTTGCTGCTGTCAACAAACTCTGCCAAGGCAAAGTCTTCGGGAGCAACCTCGTAAATACCCAGGGCTTCCTGACGGTCAATGTCTCCGGTAATAATCGCCTTTATCAGATAACCGGCAAAAATGTCCATCGGGAAGACACGATCGTATTCGCCACTCATAATCATGTGGCGCTCACCACCCTTGATACGGGCATCCATCTCATATTCTTTCTTCTTGCCGAAGAGCCAGCTGCAATAACTTCTATGCGTACTGAACGTATTAAAACGAGGAGCTATCCATCCCAGGAATTCATCGGCATGGTCACCCTCCGGAATGACGTTGATTTCCGTTACGTGAGCACCCAGGAAAGCGTCTGCGCTAGTCTTCTGACCCGTCATTACGTTGCCATTGATAATACGAAGACTCTTCTCTGAATCAATTTGTCCATCGAGAAGCGTATTCAGCTTCTGGCCGACCAACATCTTGGCATAACAGGGCTTTTTCACTTCACTTCCTGCCAAAGCAACGGCACGGGAGAAATCAACTTTACCCGTCTGCATAAGACGACCGACAAAGAGAACTTCCTCGGCACCCAGCGTCCATACAACCTCACCCTTGTTGATTGGGGAAACGTGATTGATCTGCACGCCTACGTTACCGGCAGGGGCCGGACCATCGAAAATGGTCACCTCGCAGTCCTTTGCATCCAAAAGAGCTTCGTTCTTCTGCTTGGCGCTAACACCGAGATAAACTTTGGCCATCTTGGACAAAGCAGTAATACCTGCTTGGAATGCACTCTCCTGACCTTTCAGCGCAAATTCAAAATCCTGACTCAACGGCATGCTGTTGAAAGCACTTACGAAAATGGCCTTTGGCGTATCCTCGGGATTCGCAACCACATCATAGGGACGCTGACGGAAAAATGCGAACAAGCCACTGTCCATAAGGAGCGACTTCACATCGCCAGCCACATCAAACTGACGATACTCCTGCTGTTCATCTGCCTTCACACGTATGCTCATCAACTTACGTCGATCGCCACGCTCCACCAAAGACACAGTACCGCTGACAGGAGTAACGAATTTCAACTCAGGATGCAATTTGTCAACAAACAATGCATCCCCGGCTTTTACGACATCACCTTCCTTGACCACTACTTTGGGTTTCAAACCCGTGAAATCATCTGGAACAAGTGCAAACTCTCCAGGACATTTCACAGACGTGAATTCCAACGCAGCTTTACCTTTCAGATTAATGTCCAAGCCTTTACGCAATTTAATAACTTTTGCCATATACTGGAATTAATTATAAAGTATTCACAAAACTTTGCAAAATTACGCAAAAATATACAATTTATGATAAAATATCGAAAATAAAATTGTAC
Organism: Bacteroidaceae bacterium; assembly: GCA_045617645.1. Taxonomy (GTDB): domain Bacteria; phylum Bacteroidota; class Bacteroidia; order Bacteroidales; family Bacteroidaceae; genus Physcousia. The sequence goes on from JAZLIY010000127.1 coordinate 16,153, forward strand.
TTTTGACGTAGAAAAAAGGAGAAAGCCTCCAATACTTTAAAAAGAAGAAGCATAAAAGTCGTAAAATATATCATCCAGTGCTTGGTCGTTGCAATCTCTGCATTGCTTCTCCTCGCGTTTGTCTTGTTGAATGTACCATCCGTACAAGACAGGATTTCTTGTTATGTTTCCAATGAATTGTCGGAACGTTTACAAACCCGTATTTCCGTTGAAAAAGTAAAAATCGGACTGTGGAACCGACTCATCGCCGATGGCCTACAGTTGTATGACCAAAACGACACGTTGATGTTGCAAGTGTCACGCGTAGCGGCGAAATTGGAACTATTACCCCTTTTGGAGCATAAAATACACATTAACAATGCACAGTTATTCGGAGCAAAGGCCGTCATTTATCAACCAAAAGAAGATACCCCTTATAATTTTCAATTCGTTATAGATGCCTTGTCAAGCAAAGACAACAAGGACAAGCACCCTATTGACTTACAGGTGAGCAGTTTGCTCATCAGGCGATGCGACATAAAATACGACCGCATCCAACAAAAAAGGATCACGGGAAAGATTGACTTCAACCATCTGTCCTTTACCAACATCAACGCCACAGCTCAGCTACGAAAACTTACGCCAGACAGCATAAATGTAAAAATTAAACGTTTTGATTTTCAAGAAAAAAGCGGATTGACTCTAAATCGACTCAGTATGGATCTGAAAGCCGGTTATTCATCATTCGACCTCTCAAATTTCCTGCTGGTACTCCCCCACTCCGAAATCGACATTCCCAATCTGGAAGCCACCTATACAGGATTTCCTGAGAAGGAGCACTGGAAAGAATGGATAAAGGATGTCAAGCACAACGGTTTAGCTCGCATAAAATTTACGCCATCTGACATAGGAAGTTGCCTACCCAACTTGAAATATTTCAACGATTCCATCAAGTTGTACACGGAATGGAAAGGTAATGTAGGGGAGATAACCGTCAAACAGTTGAACCTCTCCGATTGGGGAAACAACATAAGCATGACTGTTGATGCCACTGCTTCTGGTATAGGAGGCAACACACTTGTAGATGCAAATATCCAGTCCCTAACCACAAGTCAGGAATTACAAAAATTCATTACCCGAAACCTGAAAGGAAGCGAGAGAGAAATCAGTCCCTTCCTCACACGTTTAGGGTCAACCCAAACAAAAGGAAATGCCAGTTGGGAAAAAGACAGGACAACGGCAGACATCACTGTTTCCACACAATTGGGAACTGTAGAAATAGACGGAGGGGCCAAGAACTGGAATCAGATAGAGGCTAAAGTCAACACGAATGATTTTGACATCAATAACCTATTAGGAAACAATGAGAAATTAGGACTTGATAAAGTTTCGCTTGAAACGACAGTCAAAGGAAAGATAAAGGACGAAGACGGATATCCCAACATGACGGCAGAAGGAATTCTGAATGAAATCTGCCTGAAAAACTATCACTACCACGGTATCGAATTTTCGGGAAATTGCCACAATCAGGCATATATGGTCAAAGCTGATATATCCGACAAGAATGGTTCCGTCCGGCTGGAGAGTCATGCAGATCTGGGAAATGGCAACAAAAACATTATTCTAGAGGCAGACTTGAAGGAATTCACTCCCTACGAACTGAACCTAACAAAGAAATTCAAGGGTGAACATTTCAGTGCCCATCTCACGGCAGACGTTTCAGGTACCAACCTGGACAAATTGAACGGAAACATCTCCATTGACAGTCTGATAATACAGAATGATAGCATCGGTACGCTAAAACCCGGCAACATATTGATAACAAGCGAAAACGAAGGAAACGAACAGCATGTGACGGTGGATAGCCCCATTCTCTCGCTCCGGGCAGACGGCGATTTCCGATGGAGCTGTATAGGAAAGACATTCACACAGATTATCAGTTCCTACATCCCTGGCATCTTCTCTACATCAACGACAGACAGACCATATCAAGACGAAGTGGACTTCACCGCCAGAATACAAGATACGACCTATATCAAAAGATTTGCAGGCATACAGCTAAACATACCGCAATCTTCTATCATACAAGGACAGATAGACGGTTCGCAACGCTTCTTGAACATCAACGCCCAGATTCCGTCCATGACATACGGAAGCGAACATTTGCAGAATGTTCAATGGAGAATAGAAAGCTCGCATCAATATCTCCAGACAAGTATGGTGATGAACCGTCTGATGAAAGGGAAACCGGTAGAGATGGGAGTCGATGCTTATACGCGCAACAACCAGATAATGGCCAACATGCACTGGGACAACCATCGAATGCCCAGTCAAAAGGGAGAGATCAGCCTGACGGGCGAATTGACCAAGGATGAAACCGGCAACCAATACGTCAAGGGGCGCATAAGTCCCTCCGATGTCATCGTCAGCGACACAGTGTGGAAATTCCATGCGGCCAACATACGATGGAAAAATCACATCATGTCGTTGGACACCTTGCGTATAACACAAGGCGACCGATACATGAACATCGCAGGAAACGTATCAAAACAGGACGATACCCTAACGGTGAACATACACAAGATGAAACTCTCCTACATTTTCAATATCATCAACTTCCATGCCGTGGATTTCGATGGGGAGGCCACCGGCTGCATCTACGGAAAGCGTTTGCTGAACGAGCCTTCAGTTGATGCATTCCTGAACGTACACAACTTCACCTTCAACGGAGGGGAAATGGGCAACATGGACCTGCACGGCAACATGGGGGACCGGGGTAAGAGTATCTGGCTGGATGCGAACATCAACGATATAGCCGAGAAGCACCATACCACGGTCCAGGGCACCATCACTCCCGGCAGGGGGCCTGGCACAGGTCTCGACCTGAACATTCACACGAGACGCATCAACCTCTATTTCCTGAACAAGTTCACAAAAAGCATCTTCACCGATTTTCAGGGACGAGCTACCGGCACATGCCACATCTTTGGACCTTTCAAGCAGATAAACGTTGAGGGCGACATGTTCGTGAACAATGCCAACATGCACATAAACGCGCTGGGAACCGATTATCACCTACAAGAAGACAGCGTCATCCTGCGACCAGACAACATCTGGATACGCAACGCCACCGTGTATGACAAACTGGGCAACCCCGATATATCAGACCACAGGGCAACGGTCAACTGCCACCTAATGCACCAGAACATGAAACGTATGCGCTACGACGTCAACATACAGGCAAACAACATTCTGGGCTACGACTTCCAGGACTATGACGATATGCCCTTCTATGCCACCATATTTGCCAGCGGAAACGTACATCTGAACGGAGAGCCCAGTAACATAAACATAGACATCGATGCCACCCCTATGGAGGGTAGCCAACTGACCTATAATTCCACGAATCCAGAAACCCTGACCGAAGCAAAGTTCATGACGTACGTAACACCAAAGGACACCATACAGCCGACCGTCGAAGAACAGAAGAAGAAAGAGGAGGATTCCAAGAGCGACATACGCATGAACTTCAACATCAACATGACCAGGGCCGCCACCCTGAATGTGATGATGGACACCAAGACCGAAGATTGCATAAGCCTATGTGGGGACGGTCGTATAACAGCCAACTACTACAACAAGGGCAAGTTCCGTATGTACGGCACCTACCTTGTCAACAATGGTCTATATAAGATGTCTATACAAGATGTCATACGCAAGGACTTCGTCTTCATGCCGGGTGGCACCATCGTATTTGGGGGAAATGCGCTCCAGGCAGCCCTCAACCTGAAAGCCAAATACACCGTGCCGAATGTGTCGCTCGACGATCTCTCTGCTACAGGACTCGGACTCTCCAACACCCGTGTGGATTGCATCATGAATCTGACAGGCAAGGCTGGCGCACCCGCCGTCACGTTCGATTTCGACCTGCCCAATGCCAACGAGGACGAGAAGCAGATGGTGCGTTCTATGCTCAGCACCGAGGAGGAACGGAATATGCAGGTCATCTACCTGCTCGGCATCGGACGTTTTTACAGCTACGGCACACAATACATGACGGGCAACAGTCAGAGTACCACTGCCATGAACTCACTCCTCAGCAGTACGTTGAGCAACCAGTTCAATCAGATGATGTCCAACGTGGTGGGTTCCAATTGGTCCTTCGGTGCCAATCTGAGAACTGGAGAAACCGGATGGAGCGAACTCGATGTGGAGGGACTTCTCAGTGGCCGATTACTGAATAATCGCCTACTGCTGAACGGCAATTTCGGCTATCGCGAAAGCTATTACTCCACCAATAACTTCATCGGCGACTTTGATGTGCAATATCTGCTCACTCCCAACGGCGGTATAGCCCTGAAAGCATACAACCAGACCAACGACCGCTATTTCATCCAGTCCTCACTTACTACGCAAGGCATCGGCATTCAGTTCAAGAAAGACTTCAATCGTTGGAAGGAATTCATACAATCCAACAAAAAGAAAAAAAGAAAAAAATAGTGCCGAAAGCCTAAAAGCGAACTTTACATAGCCACCCTTTTCGGGATTGTTCTAAAAAGTACAGAAAGCATTCCCCTAACGAGAACAGCAGTGGGAATTATTGTTTGACAGGAATTCCAGCATTTCGCGTCTTATCCGGTTGAAATGTGCAATGTCCGTGTCGTATTTGTCTGGTCCCAGGACGATGCTGTCGCTCCATTCCTTTGCCTTCATCGGACAGATGGCCTCCACCATGCAAAGCAGGTCATAATCGCGGATACCATCCCTCATGCCACACAGACGAATGCTGGGATAAACCTTCTCCCGTCCGGGATAGACGATATAGCAGTCGCCACCGGGATACCAAGCTCCATATGGAGTAACGTCGTGTAAGGGATCCGTGGCATGGCGGTAGAAGTTGAGTCCCCAATGCAGATATCCGGCTTCACCGTATTTGTAGTTTATCCAATGCAGGATACGCGTCTTGATAAGGGGTAGTTGCACAAAGCGGTTGGCGTAGTTCTCGCGAGGTACACAACAAGTGTACATCCAGCGTTCACATCCCTCTGGGACAGGAGGCATCGTAGCGATATTGGCAGCCAATTGGACAACACTTACATCCTGATTTTCAAGGATGTCATAGCATGCATCGATGGTCTTGAGCAGCGGAGCGGCCTTCTTGATCATGCCGGCTACCTTGCTCCATGACTTCTGACTGTCGGTACCCATCGTGGCTGGCTCGTCGGCAACGTGCTGGTAACAGATGTCAAGCCATCCCTTCTGGCGGAAATGCTCCTCAATCTGGGTGTAATAATGCTGTATGTAGTGTTCCAGGCGCGGATCGCTACAGGGTACGAAGTCATGCACCAGTTTCTTGTTCTGAACCGTATAGATATGGAAGTACATCTCATCGTTCCATTCGCCGGAATTTCTGCCACCAATGTGTGAGTTGCAGAAATACTTCAAGTTACCGTGCTTGATGAACATATCCACCACTTTGTCGAAATAGGTAAAGTCGAGATAGAAATCCGTGCTGTCGCTGTTGAGCTTCATTTCGGGCTTTTCGCCTATCAGCCAACAGTTCTGACCATATTTGGCAGCTATTTCAGCGAACTTCTGAAGCAATTCCAGATAGCGTTCGGGGGTGACGGATTTCGGATCGCTGCTGATCCTTTTGGTTGACTCGGAATCGTACCAGTTAACGACCTTCAGTTTCTGCTCTTCAGGGAGCGTAACAGGATAGACCTGGATGCAGAAGGTTTTCTTTACCTTGACGGCTGTGCCGTCCTGTGTTCCTGTCACCATCACATTCACTTTGTGCAGACCAGGTTTGGCGTCCCTGGGAATGGCAACATCCACCCAGAGGGTCTTATGGCTGTCGGGTGTAAGGTTCTCTGTATCGTCATCGATGATGGGGTCTGGATACAGGCTGTCTGGTGTCGATATCATATCATCGGCACCTATGGTCGGATTCTTGTTCACCACATCATGTACCCAACCCGTGCTCACCTCTCCCAGCCCTTTCTGCCCGACACTCACTTGCAGGTCGGCAATGCTATTGCTGCTGGTCAGCACAAACTGTGCCGTGGCATTTTCGCCTCGGGCCACTCGCAAGGTATCCGGCGTGTCCGTGAATCCAGCATCACAGTAAAGGACATTCCTGAGAGAAGAAACCTGGAACATTTCCATAGGGGTATTTTTCGCACCGATGGTCAATGCGGAAAATGACAAAAGTGTGGTGAGAATCTTCTTCATGACCGTTTTTTAGAATTGTATTTCAGCCCAGTGAGGGTTGTGGTCAGAAATCATATATGATGGATTGTCAACAGCTATGTGTACCTTCTGCACCTGAACGTTCGGTGTAACGAAAATGAAGTCGATCTTCTGACGTGTTTCCATGGGTTCTCGACCGAAAGCATGGGCCGTGTAGCTCACACCCTCCTTGTCATCACAGATCTTATAGGCATCGCGCAGGACGAACTCATCGGTCGTGATAGTGATATAGGGTTCTGCACCCTCGGTCATATTGAAGTCACCTGTAACAATGGACGGTTTCTTGCCCACAATTTCCTTTATTTTGTTGATAATGAGTACGGCACTATGGCGGTTAGCCTCCATACCGACATGATCGAAATGCGTATTCAGGCCCATGAATACCTTTCCTGTCTTGCGGTCCTTGAACTTACCCCATGTAGCCACACGGCAACAGGCGGCATCCCATCCTTCGCCCGGAGTATCGGGGTGCTCATTCAGGAAGAAACTACCGTAGTCCAGCAATTTGTACTTGTCCTTTTTATAAAAGATAGGGCAGAACTCGCCATCGTCCTTGCCGTCCTCACGTCCGACACCGATGAAATCGTATCCGGGCAGACGCTCCAACAGGTCATCAATGGCGGGTCGGAGTGCTTCCTGCATACCTACGATATCAAAATCCTTTTCCTTAATGAAACCGGCAACCCTGTCTCTACGAACCGACCAGCCGAGTCCTTTGGCTTCATCTTCCTCATTGATATAACGGATGTTAAAGGTGGCATAGCGCACCTGGGCTTTCTTTGCGTCAGATACCATAGGCATCAGCATAGCCAGCAAAACGAATAAGAGTTTTTTCATAAATCGATATTATTAATGTTAGAATTTTCTGTTATTTTTGTGTATTTGACCGCGAAGATAGTTCAAATAATTCGTAATTCATAATGCACAATGCATATTTTATCAAAAAATGTTTCGCCACCTGACAAAAAAAGGGATATCAGGCAAACAATATTATAACTTTTTACTAATTTTAACGCCATAAATTGCAAAAAAGATGAAAAAAACAGGTTTTTATGTCATTCCACTCCTCTTTTTCACATCGCTGTTCATAGGGTGTGCGGAAGAGGTGGACGAGTCGGCACGCTACGTCCTAAAAGAACAGACAGCCATCGATTACCTACATAAGTTCTCGGATACGTATAGCGAGTACCTAGACCTATTGGGCAAAGTATATGTAAGCCAACAAAGCCAGACTACGGTGGGGCAGTTGCTCAGCGTACGCGGTCACTACACAGTATTCGCCCCTACTAACGAGGCGATAATCTCCTACCTGGAAGAACTGACGGAAAAGGGGGTCATAGCCGAACCTTCGTGGGATGCCTTTGAAAACGAGGCAAAAAGGGATTCTTTCCAGAACCTGATTGTCCTAAATTCCGTTATCGACAGTGGGGATGACGTACAAGCCTACGAGACATCGTCCTTCCCCACAATCGACGGTGGAGAATTTCCACTGGAAAGCATGAGTGGAAGAAAGCTATCGGTCAAACGCACCAGGGACGAAAACGGAGAAGAGGTTATCCTAATCAACGGGCATGCTCCCATCAGTACAAGAAACTATGACATCCTGGTAACCAACGGTGTCGTCCACCAGACAGGAAAAGTAGTCACGATAGACCGTATCACGATGGCAGACTATCTGAACAATATTGTGGAGCAGGAGGCAGAGGGTTATCTGGTCATGGCGCGGGTTGCCAAAGCCTGCGGACTGATGGACACGCTTATGGCTATTCGCGACGAAGTATATGAACGCCTGTATCAGGAAGGCAAGATACACGACTTCAACGACCTGAACGGGAATGGTTTTGCAGATTACGGTACGGCATGGGCTCCCGAGCACCGCCTGTACGGTTTCACACTTTTTGCTGAGCCTGACGATTTCTGGCAGAGCCAGGGCATCGACCCTCACTCCCCCAACCTACTGGCGGAACTACAGCAATGGATTCTGGACCAGCATCAATACTCGGATCTCGACCACTTCACCACAGGAACGGACTACGAGAGCGAGGACAATCTGCTCTATCAGTGGATTACCTACCATCTGTTGCCCATGAAACTGGCCAGCGACCGTCTGGTCCTGCACCACAGTGAGAGCGGTTACAGTTACGACCGCCCGGGCATCCTGGGCATTCCTATGGAGGAAATATACGTCACCATGGGCAAGCGTCGCCTACTGAAAATCTACGAAAGCGTGGAGGCCAACGGCATCTTCCTGAACCGTTTTCCCATCCGCGACGTTACGCGGAAGGGTACGGGGCACGAGACCGGTTGCGATCCCGACAAAACAGGTAGCCGAGTAGGTCGCGATGACCCCAGGGCCGTCATTACCGAGGTGGAAAACGGATGTATCTACCCCATCGACAAGCCTTTGTCCTACAACGACGAGGTGCGGACGAATTTCCAGAAACAACGCCTCCGCTACGACGGTATGAGCCTGTTCCCCGAAGCCATGAACAACGGCATCCGCAAGAGGACTTCCGAGGGTGAAAAGAGCCAGCAGGTCTATATCCCCAGCGAGAAGATATATAAGTACTTCGACAACATGTGGATGAACGAGGGTACAAACATGGTCTATTTCAATGCCTATAAATTCACATGGCCCGGTATGCTGTCCGATGAGATGAAGGGTGTCGGTCGCTACGAGGTGACGTTCCGCATACCGCCCGTTCCACGCGACGGTCTCTATGAGATACGCTATGCGATCATTGCCACGGATCGGCGTGGCATCGCTCAGGTCTATTTCGGTGATGACAGGGAAAAGATGCCTGCTGCCGGTATCCCTATGGACTGGACCATAGGACCCGAAGACAAACGTACGGGATGGCAAGCCGACACCGAGGATGAAGACTACAATGCCGAAATAGAGAAGCGAATGCGTACACACGATTTCATGAACGGAGACCGGAGCAACTGCGAAGGGGGCGTCGTCAACAAGTCATTGCGCGAACGCTGGAATGCCCTGCGCCGCATCCTGCTGCGCCAGTACATGCAGGCAGACAAAACCTATTACCTGAAGCTGAAATCGGTATTGGAGACGGACAAGAAAGAGTTCTACATGGATTATTTCGAACTCTGTCCCAAGGAAGTATATGACAGCCCCGAAAAGCCGGAGGACATTTGGTAATGCATAATGCATAATGCATAATGCAAAATTCATAAAGCATATAAATAACATAAAGCATATAAATAATATGAAAAAGATTTCACTTGCCATTTTACTTGTTTTTGCCATACTCCTGTCGGGATGCTCTGGCCTTACAGTCAAGTCTCCCGACAAGAACGTAAGCATCGTTTTCTCGTCCTCGGAAGAAGGTCCGGCCTACCAGATCTTCTACAAGGGAGAACCTATGGTATTACCTTCCACGCTGGGATTCAAGATGCCGGAGGGCGACTTCGGTCCCGGTGTCTCCTATGGCCGTGTTTCCTCTTCCTCTGGAGTGGAATCGTACGATTTGGTCGTAGGTAAATGCAAGCACGTAGACGCCAAGTATCGCCAGGCCATCATTCCACTCGTGGAGAAAGAAGGTCTGAAGCGTAGCATCAATCTGGTGGTGCGCGCGTTCAACGACGGTGTGGCATTCCGCTACGAGTTCCCCGACGGCTCCGACTCCCTGCTTATCAGCAACGAGCGGATGGACGTCAACTTCGCCGTGGAGCCCACTGCCACCGTTCTGCCGCTGCCCAGTTATCAGTCCTGTCACGAGGGGCTCTACACCGTGGCTCCGGTGAGCGAACTGCCAGAAAACACGATTTTCGACCTGCCAGCCACCTTTGAATTCCCCAACGGGAACGTCCTGGCCTTCACAGAGGCGAACATGAGCAACTATCCCGGCATGATCTTGATGAAGACCGACGGAACGCTCTCCAGCCGTCTGTCTCCGCGCCTCGACCGTCCGGAACTGGCCGTCATTGCAGCCAAACCGCACAATACCCCCTGGCGCGTATTCATGGTTTCCGACAACATCGGCAATCTGATAGCCTCCAATATCGTTACTTCACTGGCAGATCCCTGTAAGATTGAAGACACATCGTGGATAAAGCCCGGCAAGACGACTTTGCCCTGGTGGTGCGACAGCGCATGTAAGGATGATTCCTGCCAGGCGGGAAACAACTTCTGGACAAACAAGCAGTTCGTGGATTTTGCCGCCGAGGCTGGTTTCCAGTACCATGAGGTCTATGGCTTCGGCTATGATTCCTGGTATTGCAAGGACGGAGCAGGACTGGCTGGAACCAACTTTAGTACAGCCAATGCCATCAATCCGGTTCCGACTCTCAACGTACCTCAGCTGATGGATTATGCCAAGACAAAGAACGTTGGCATTTTCGTATGGGTTCATTGGAACGATCTGTGGCAGGACATAGACAATGTCCTATCTACCTACGAGAAGTGGGGTGTCAAGGGAATGATGTGCGATTTTATGGACCGCGACGACCAGGAGATGATTTTCATCCAGGAGGAGATCCTACGCAAGTCAGCAGAGCATCATATACTGGTTCAGTTCCACGGTGCCAGCAAGCCGTCCGGCCTGAGCAGGACCTACCCCAACGAGCTGACGAGGGAAGGCACCTACAACCTGGAAAGGGTCAAGTTCGAAAAGGGACTTACAACAGAGCATAACCTCAATATCGCCTGCTCCAGGGTGCTTGCCGGTCCTGCCGACTATCACATGGGTGGATTCCTGTCGGTAACGCGCGAGGAGTTCCAACCCAACTACCACGAGCCAAAGATACCGTTCACCCGTTGCCACATGCTGGCGTTGTACGTCGTACTGGAAAGCTACCTGTCTGAACTCTGCGATAGTCCCCTTAGTTACGAAGGACAGCCGGGATTGGAATTTGCCTGTGAAGTGCCCACCGTATGGGACGAGACAGTTCCCGTATCGGCTAAGATGGGGCATCATGTGGCCATAGCCAGAAGAAACGGAGATTCCTGGTGGCTGGGTGCCATCTGCGGCCAGGGAGGAGCCGACCTGAACGTAGGGCTGGACTTCCTGGGTGACGGCGAATGGACGGCAGAAATCTATTCGGACACCGAGGAAACAAAGACCGATGCGAAAGTACAGTCCAAGGATACCCGTGTGCTGAAGGCATCAGATAAGCTGGATCTCAAGCTTATCCGCGATGGTGGATGCGCCATAAAATTCGTAAGGAAGAAATAGTTCTTCTCCCCCCGATTATTAGATGATTTATTTACACATACAATGAGAAAAGACGACAAAAGATTCCACGCAAGAACCTGGATGATGCTGTGTACCCTGGCCACACTGATGTGCGCATGCCAGCATCAAGAACTGAATGACATCATACAGACGATGCACGACCGCTTGGCCCAGCAACAGGGCGAGACTGTTGTCATCAACATCCCCTCCGGTAATTTCACATTGACAAGCCCCATCGAACTCAGTGATGTTCACGACCTCGTCCTTTCCGGATCAGACAAGGCTGCCACGATACTGTCGGGCGACACACCTGTGAAGAACTGGCAGAAGGATACCCAGCACCCTGGTGTACTGGTTGCCACACTTCCCGACTCCCTCGACCTGGGTCAGGCTATGGGACGCCAGCACCGTATCGACCTCTACTGCGATGGCCGCCGACAACAGCTGGCACGCTGGCCCAACCAGGGCTTTACGAAAGCAGGCAGAACCTTGGGAGTAACCGAAAAGGGGGCTACATGGATCCATGCCCATGGCACGAACGAAGGAATCTTTGAATATGTGGACGATCGCATCGACCTGTGGAAGCAGGAGGCAGAACCCTATCTGCATGGCTATTGGTACTGGGACTGGGCGGAGGAGAGCCATGCTATCGAATCCATCGACACCCAGTCACGCAGCATCAGCGTTCGTCAGCCCTATCATCGATACGGCTATCGAGACAGCCTACGCTATTATGGATTCAATCTGCTGTGCGAGCTGGACGAAGAGGGGGAATACTACATCGACCGTCAGGCCAGGCGCATCTATTGGAAGCCCTGCACCAGTTACCAGAAGGGCAAGAGCCGTACTACACTGTCCGTCTATGACGGAGAGGCTGCCATCGTGCTGCGTAACTGTTCGAACGTTACCCTCCGCAATTTCACCTTGCGCGGCATCCGCAACCGGGGCATCGTAGTAGAGGGAGGCAGCAATGTCACCATAGAGAACTGCGACCTGACGAACATCGGCGACAATGCCGTCACTCTGGAGCAGGGCACCGGCCACCGCGTCCAGGGATGCTATATCCACGAGCTCGGGTGCAGCGGCATCGTTACCAGGGGAGGCAACCGCCGCACCCTGGAACCCTGTGGCTTTGTCATCAGCGACAATGTCGTACAGGATTTCTCGCTCTATAAGCGGACTTACGAGCCGGCCGTCTATTTCCATGGCGCGGGCATCACCATCACCCACAACCGCTTCCAGGGCTCCTCATCCTCGGCCATGCGCGTAGAGGGAAATGACATCGATGTTTCCTACAACCAATGCTTCGACCTCGTTACGGAGAGCGACGATCAGGGAGGCCTCGACACCTTCTACGACTATTCCTACCGTCGCATCAGCATCCACCACAACCATTGGCGCAACATCAAGGGGGGCATGTATGCCGGAGCAGCAGCCGTTCGTTTCGACGACCTCATCTCTGGTCAGGAAGTCATCGGCAACATCTTCGAGGACTGTGGTGGCGGCCTGTTTGGCGCCGTACAGATAAACGGAGGCAAGGACAACCTGATAACGGACAACGTGTTCTACAACTGCCAGTCCGCACTCAGCTGTTCCGTTTGGAACGAAGAAGGTTTCCAACAGGCATACAACAGGGAAGACCACCTGAAGAAGATTGCCCAGGCAGACTGCTTTAGTCAGCTGTACCTGTCGCGTTATCCCGAACTCAGCGAGGAACCAGCATCGGCCATCAACCGCAATTTCCTGACAGACAACCTTGTGATAAATGCCAACAGCCTGTACAGAGCCACCAGCCCAGATGTCAGGGAACTCGTCAGCCGTCAGAATACCGAGGTGTCGGACACGGCAACTGCCCTATCCCATTATCTAGAGCCTTCCGTATTGGAATCATACGGCATTCCGGCGATACCTGTTGACTCCATTGGCCCACGTCCGGATCGCTATCCGTTCGGGAAATAAGGCAACTGCAAGGCTCATACAAAGAGCGTAGAACGATGCTTCGGAACGGCATTCCTAATATTTAACAAATATTAACGTGTAGGGGGGGGTAATCTTGGAACTATTCATTACCTTTGCACTGAAAATCAAAAAGAAAGATATGAAAAAGTTAGTATTTAACATTTTTATGTTGGTATTCGCAGCCTCGATTCTCGTTGGTTGTACCGAGGACATTGATATGTCTGCTCGTTATGTATTCAAGGAAAAATGTATCAGGGACTATCTGTTGAGTCACCCCGAATATAGCGATTACTGTTACTTGCTTACCCAGGTTCCTGTCAGCCCGATGACAGAGACCACTCCTCTGCAGCTATTGGGTGCGCGTGGGCACTATACCGTGTTCGCCCCCACCAACGAGGCTCTGGACATTTTCCTGGACGAGCTGATGGAGAAGGGCTATCTGAGGGAACGCTCCTACGATGCCTTTTACAGCGATGAGAAGCGCGACTCTATCCTCAACCTGTTGGTGCTGAACAGCATCATCGACAGCGGTGATAACGACAACGCTTTCGAGACCCACTTCTTTCCACTAAGGAGCGGCGAGGAATTCAATGCCCCCAATATGTATGGCAAAAAGCTGACTGTCTATTATCAGGGAACCGACGGCATCCTCATCAACAACGAAAGTCCCATAAACGAGCGCAACAGGGACATCACCCTAACCAACGGGTACCTGCACCAGATGGAGAAAGTCGTCATGACACGTACCATCGCGATGGGAGACTACCTGCAGGACATTATAGACAACCAGACCGAGGGCTACCTGGTAATGGCTCGTGCCGCCCAGGCCTGCGGACTGCTGGACACCATGCGTGCCATCCGCGATGAAGTCTATGAGCAAAAGTACCACAAAGGCATCGTGGCCAACCTGGAGGGTATGACCTCCCACGGTTTCCGCGAAGGTAACACGGCATGGGTCCCCGAACACCGCAAGTACGGTTTCACCCTCTTTGCCGAGCGCGACAGCTACTGGCGCGAACAGGGTCTGGATCCCACGGCTCCCGACCTGCTGGAGAAGTTGCAGCAATGGGTGCTGGACAACCATCAGTACAGCGACGATGACCAGTTCCAGGCCGATGCCAACTACGAGAGCGAGGACAACCTGCTCTACCAGTGGGTCACCTACCACATCCTGCCAATGAGAATTCCCTCTGCCAAACTCGTCTATCATGAGAACGAATGGGGGTACGATCCCAAGAAACCCACTGAGTACACCATCCCCGTATATGATGTATATACCACATTCGGCAAGCGTCGTCTGCTGAAACTCTACGAGAGCAAGGAAAGCAACGGCGTCTGCCTGAACCGCTTTGCCAAGCTGGACAACTCCAGAAGTGGCACCTATCACGAACTATATTGCGAGCCGGGCAAGGAAGGCAGCCGCGTGGACAAGGAGAGTCTGGATGCCGTGCTCAAGGACCTGGAGAACGGTTGCATCTATCCCATCGAGGCTCCAATTGCCTATACGGATGAGGTGCGCGACGACCTCCACCGACAGCGAATCCGCTACGATGCCATGGCCCTCTTCCCCGAAGCTATGACCAACGATATCCGCAAGCAGCACATGTCTGCCGAGAAATACGAGTTTGTCTATATCCCCGAGCGTACCGTCCACACCTATTTCGAAAATCTGTGGACCACCGAGGGCTCTTATTTCGTCTATTACAACTCCTACTCCTTTACTTTTAATAATCTGAATATCGACGAGATAAAATGCGTGGGATACTACGATGTGACCATGAAGATGCCACCCGTACCACGTCCAGGTGTCTATGAGATACGCTGGGGCTACGACGCCAACTACAAGCGCGGTATGGCTCAGATCTACTTTGGTACCGACCGTAGCAGCCTGCCCGCTTCCGAAATCCCTCTGGACCTGCGTATCCGTCTGGACGAGCAACCTAAGGTCATGGGCTATCGGGAAGATACCGATGACGAAGAGACCGATGCCGAGACCGACAAGCGTATGCGCAACAAGGGCTATATGAAGGGTCCCAAGGCCTTCGGTTGTGTGGGGCATCCCGAATGGACTGGCCGTTCCAACTACGGCGACCACTCCACCATGCGCCGCATCATCGTGCGTCAGTTCCTTGATCCCAAGGAGACCTACTACCTGCGTATGAAGTCCGTGCTGGACAGCGACCAGACGGAGTTTATGATGGACATGATAGAGTTTTGCCCCAAGGAGGTATATGACAACCCCATCGAACCCGAAGACATTTGGTAAACAGGATAAACTGGTTGACATATTGGCAAATGGGGGCGCGAGTGCGTCCCCATTTTGCATTTTATAATATCGCCATTTATGCGAAATCATACATTCGTGAAGACGCTGTACTTTGCCAAAGCATCACTTTCGCAAGATGTCGGGCGATACATTAGGCTGTATGAATTATTTTCACTATCTTTACCCCGAAAAATAAAAAATTCACAAAAAACAGCTATAAATTCGATGAAGACCTTAAGACACATCTTTCTGGCTATCCCCATCCTGTTGCTTTTCCTTTCGTGCAACAAAGAGACAAAAACGGCTGAAGCACTTGCCGAACGCATCATGGGGAAGGAGAAATCCTGCGCCATACACTTCGAAACGCTGAAGAACGAGACCAAGGATGTCTATGAACTGGAAACGGTAAAAGGGCATGTCGTCATCCGGGGAAACAATGCCAATTCGATGGCGATGGGACTCAACCGGTACTTGCAGGACTACTGCCTGACTCAGGTAAGCTGGTACAACTACAACCCCGTGGAACTGCCAGAAACCCTGCCGTCGGTTCCCGAGAAAGTGAGAGTGGAATCACGCCTCCCCTATCGTTTCTTCCTGAACCCCTGCACCTATGGATACACCATGCCGTACTGGCACTGGGAGCAATGGGAACGCTTCATCGACTGGATGGCTCTCAACGGGGTAAACATGCCGCTTGCCATCACAGGACAAGAATCCGTTTACCAGAAGGTGTGGAAACGGTTCGGAATGACCGACGAACAGAGCAAGGCTTACTTCGCAGGACCAGCGCATCTCCCTTGGCAGAGAACGAACAAGTACGAGAGGTGGCAAGGACCCCTTCCTCAGGAATGGCTGGACGGTCAGGTAGAGCTGCAGAAAAAGATTCTCGCCCGTGAGCGTGAGCTTGGCATGCATCCCGTGCTCCCAGGATTCAACGGACACATACCGGGTGAATTGCCTGATGTATTGAAAACAGAACTCAAGACAATCAAGACCAATTGGTGCGAATTCGGAGACGAATACAAAGCCACCTTCCTGAGTCCTCTGGATCCGCTTTTCGCCGAGATACAGAAGGCCTTCATCGAAGAACAGACGGCCATGTACGGCACCGACCACATCTATAGCGTGGATGCTTTCAGCGAATTGGCTATTCCGGCCACCGACACAACCACAATGGCAGGCATCTCCAGAAAAATATACAGTTCGCTCGAAGCAGCTGACCCAGAAGCCAAATGGCTTCAGATGGGATGGATGTTCCTGAACCCGGTCTGGTCTGATGAAACCATAGATGCCTACCTTTCCGCCATTCCCAAAGGGCGTCTGATCATGCTGGACTACTGCTGCGACGCCAGGTCATTATGGCAGCGGCTGAATAGTTTTTACGGGCAGGACTATATCTGGTGCTATCTGGGCAATTTCGGGGGAGCCACGGCCATCGAGGGCAATATCCATACCAACTCGAAGAATCTGGACGAGGTCTTTGCCAATGGGGGACCGTCCTTCAAGGGCGTGGGGTCCACGTTGGAAGGCTTTGGCGTAAACGAACCGCTCTACGAGCACGTCCTTTCACGCGCATGGAATATCGGCAAGGACGTGGAAAGCTATATCGACAATATTGCCGACCGTCGTCTGGGCAGGGTTGACGAGCAATACCGCGCTTTCTGGCACTACATGGACGAACACGTGAGACTGCAACATGAGAATATAGACCATGCATCCATCTTCACCTCGCGTCCCAGATTCGGTTTCCATACTGGCTGGAAGAATTCAGAGGCCACGGGATATGACCCGGAGGAACTTGTGAAGGCGGAGAACATTCTGAATTCAGTCCACGGGAAGAGCAATGCCCTGGCATTCGACCGGGCCAATACACGCAGACAAGTGCTGGACAATATGGCGGGGCCTGCACTCCAGCGTTTCGAAGAGGCCTATCAGGCTGGCAACCACGACGCAATGGTGGAAACGAGCAATGCCTTCCTCGCCCTGATGGACTCGCTCACCACGGTACTGAAGTCTCGCCCCGAATTTTCCATGGACCGCTGGGTCGGGGATGCACGCAGTTGGGGCGTAACAGACGAGCAGAAGGACTATTACGAGATGAACGCCCGCACCCTGATAACCGTCTGGGGAGATACTCCTTGCCTGCTGGACTATGCCGCCAAGGACTTCGACGGCCTCGTGGAGGGGTATTACAAGCCTCGCTGGCAGATGTTCTTCGAGGAAGCCATCAAGGCTGCCGACGAGAAACGGCCGATGGAAGATCTCTCCGAGCGCTACTGGACATTTGAATGTTCATACGCTAAAATCCTGAAACAATGAAAATGATGTTCATACGCAAAATTTCCAAAACAATGAAATTGAGAGCGATTTTTTTAACGTCTGTTACCTTTTTCATACTTTCCATCGTGGGTTGTACGGAAGAAATCGACGACTCGACCCGCTATGTATTCAAGGAGAAGACGATAACGGATTACCTCTGTTCCCACGAAGAGTACAGCGAATACTGCAAACTCTTGGGGAAGATTCCCGTAAGTTCCGTTTCCCAGACAACACCCTTGCAATTGCTTTCTGCCCGTGGTCACTACACGGTGTTTGCTCCGACAAACGAGTGCATAGAACGCTACCTGCAGGAATGGGTGGAAAAAGGGGCCATATCCACCCCCTCATGGGATGCCTTCCCCTCGGAGCATGAAAGAGATTCCGTACAGAGAATCATCGTAATGAACAGTATCATCAATAGCGGAGACGATGACAACTACTACGACACCAGTTCCTTCCCCCTGACATCCGGGGCAGAGTTTCCCCTCTTCAACATGAACGACAAGAAGCTTACGGTAACCTATACCGAGAACCCAGACGAGATTCTCATCAACGGAAACAGTCCCATCAACAGACAGTATCGCGACATCTATGCGCTAAACGGGGTGATCCACCAAATGGACAAGGTGATTATCCCCGAAGAACGGATGGCAGAGGATTACCTCAAGACCATCATCAAAGAACAACGGAACGGCTTCCTGGTCATGGCACGCGCCATACAGGCTTGCGGACTACTCGACACACTGGGAGCCTATAACGACGAGGCATACGAGCACCTGTACCAGATAGGGGCAATCCCCGACCTCCCCAACATGACATCGTATGGATTTGCCGAGGGAGGCACGGCACACGCTCCCCAGCACAGGCGGTACGGCTTCACCATCTTTGCCGAAACGGATGATTTCTGGCGCTCTCAGGGCATCGAGCCCACAGCCGGGAATCTGATGGAAACCCTCCAGCAATGGATTATTAACCAGCGCCAATATGCCAGCGAGGACCATTTTACGACAGAACCGCCCTATTCCAGTCCGGAGAACCTGCTCTACCAGTGGGTGACCTATCATATACTGCCAATGAAGATTACCAGCGACAAACTTACCATACACCATAGCGAGCAGGGGTACTCGCGCAGCGCCCCCACTTCCCTCAGCATCCCCGTACACGATTTCCTATGCACCATGGGACAGCGACGACTGTTGAAGATCTATGAGAGCAAGGAGAGCAACGGCATCTACCTGAACCGTTTCCCGAATCTGGACAACGCACGGAACGGCACCTATCACGAACTGTCCTGTGATCCCGACAAGACAGGAAGTCGCGTGATGCGCGAGGACCCCATGGCAATACTGACCGACATCCTAAACGCATGCATCTATCCCATAGACAAGCCTCTCTCCTATGACGACGAGACACGGCATAACCTGCAGACTCAACGTATTCGGTTCGACAGTATGACACTCTTCCCCGAAGCACGTACCAACGACATACGCAAGAAGTTTTCCACCAGCGAACGGGCACAGTACGTCTATATCCCCCCTACCAGTGTCTATCAGTATTTCCGCGACATGTGGTGCAACGACGACAGCCACATCGTCTATTACAACGCCTACGAC
This sequence comes from Bacteroidaceae bacterium, assembly GCA_045617645.1. Taxonomy (GTDB): domain Bacteria; phylum Bacteroidota; class Bacteroidia; order Bacteroidales; family Bacteroidaceae; genus Physcousia. Next base: position 35,736 of record JAZLIY010000127.1, read on the forward strand.
TACCATTGGCCCAACCTCTATTCCGACGAGACAAAAGTGGTGGGACGCTACGAGCTGACATTCAGGATGCCACCCGTACCACGCAGCGGAATCTACGAACTGCGCTACGGCATAACAGCCAACGACAACCGGGGTATCGCCCAGATGTATTTCGGCAGCAATCTGGAGAGGCTCGTTCCCACCGGCATTCCCGTGGACCTGACCATCGACACCTACGATCCCCGTTCCTGCTTCCATTCAGATACCCAGGACCTGGACTATAACGCCGAAATAGACAAGCATATGCGTAACAACGGTTTCATGAAAGGCGATCTGAGCGATTGCAAGAACGGCAACAAGAGCGAGGCCGCCCGCTACGATTACCGTATGCTGCGACATATTATCACCCGGCAATGGATGGACTCCGACAAGGAATATTATCTGCGGGTAAAATCCATCCTCGATTCAGACCGTAAGGAGTTCTATCTCGACTACCTTGAGCTCTGTGCCAAGGAAGTTTTCGACAACCCCGCAGAGCCGGAAGATATCTGGTAACAGCAAACAAACGAAACAAAAAAAATCAGGTTCCACTTACCAAAAAAACTCTGTAAGTGCGCCACAGTTTCATATAGCAGGAAAATATGGAATTATGTCGTCCGTGCCTGTTTTTTATGCACTACTGAATGTTTCTGGAGTGGTAATTAGGTGATGCCGGAGGTGCCAGATAACTCCCAAAAAAGCAATAAGACGGGATGATTTTGGGGAAATCCACGTAAAAACGGGGGCGTATAGTAGGGTGTTCAAAATTAATTATTTTTACGCGACTACTTTTAAAAGTTACTTCTCTGTTAATCAGAGAAATACACTACAGAAACGATCTCGTTTTTCATCAATACGAACATTTCCGAGGTTATTACTGCTTATCAATGAGT
>JAZLIY010000128.1:0-3243 GCA_045617645.1 Bacteroidaceae bacterium
GATAACCAAATATTTAACTATAAATTTTGGTATTGTTTCGAGCCTCTGATTATGGCCTTCAATGATGGTGTTCTGCATCGTCATAAATCGTCTTCGCTTGACTCAAAACTTTACCAAGTTATTTTTTAATGTTCACTAAACATGTCTGTTTTGCCGGATGGTAAAGGATGAAAATACAGCCGCATATCATGTCATTAACTGATACGCGGCTGTATGATTAGTATGGGAATTGTCATTCTCTTATATCCCTGACGAGACGCACGGTACGGGCGGTACCACGATATGATGTATCCTCAGTATAGATTCCCGAATCAGGTATATCAGGATTTGTGAACTCCTGAAAATACAGACTGTGCGCATTTTTTTGATTAGTGTCATTGCAGTCCGAGGACCAGTAGCAGCCGATAGGGTTATAATCCGCAGAACTTCTCGACACTTTATTGCCTTCACGAATGCCAGTGGCCAACAGGAATACAATACCCGCATCGTGGATATATTGCCAACTTATCGTCTTTTCCCAATCTTCCTTGCGTCCTATTTCAAGCACCTGCCCGTTGTAATCGTCGGGATAGATGAATATTCCCCTGTATATCTCCCCTCCTCCCAACAGCCTGATAGCCCAGAACCAGTTGGTGCATCGCGGCTTGTCGTAGGTCATTTTTCTTTTTCTGAAAAGGTATTCCCACTCCTCGGTGGAAAGGGTGCGCCATTCGCCTTTCCGTTCCACATCGTTGATGATGACGCTGAAGTCCGGATGCGGGGTATTTAACGTTTCATTCGTGAAGAATACATCGCTTGTAGTCTCGTGGCTTTCATTCTTGGGATAATCCTGCCATTTAGCGATTACATCAATTTTGCTCCAGTAAAAATGGCTTTTGTGATCCGTCCTCCAGACGCTGTCCCTTATAGGCTGCCTGCCCCATTGGTAAGGTTCCAGGTAGAAGGCTTCTTTTTGCCTTCTGTAATAAGCCCAGGTACCGTAATACAGATTACCCTTGGAGAAGTAAACCTTCTTGGTATCGGATACGCTGAACTTTCCGGGGATTGCTCCTGAAGGTAATTCTTGAACAGTTAATTTACAGGAAGAAGAAAGCCAGCTGTCCGCAGCCGTTGCAGTGATAGTGCAATCTCCCAATGCAAGGGCTGTGATTTTGCCTGTCTGGTCCACAGTAGCGATGTTCTCATCCGAACTGCTCCAGATGACATTCTTGTTTGCCGCATTTTCAGGAAGAATGGTCGCTTTGAGCAGCTTGTATTCGTCACCTGGTATCAGATCCAGTTTGTTATAGTTAAGCGATATGCTTTTCGGCATAAGAGCTATATCCAGATAGAGGGCTATCTTAGCCACGGTGTTGAGCTGGATTTCCGGCATTGTTGTGGAAACCATCTTTCTGGTGCGCCCGTCACTGAAAGTAAATTCAAGATGCAGATCTTCATACTTCCCGGCAGGAACGGCGATGTTGAAATACTTGGCCGCATAGCCTATTGTGACATCGTCAATGTTCACGGTTATGCCGGACTTGTCCGTCGAAGTGATGACAGCCTTGCCGTTCTCGACCGTGAACTCTCCGCTCATAGGTTTGTCTCCATCGTACAGCTTGATTTTTGACAATCCTATACTTTTCTCAGAGTTCGTGAGTACTATCTGAAGCACGGCGCCGAGGCTGGAGAAGTTGACCGTCTCACCTTCCTCGCCAGTGATGGCCTGATTGGCATACATCGGAGCGACCGGGTTGTTGATCTGGACCGCAGGCCAGACATATCCCTCATCGGTCTTTAGACTTGCCGGGTAGAAAGCCTCAATGTTGCCGCTGATGCCCTTTGTCCCGTCCTCAGTGAACTGTCCCTTGTTGGTGTCGAATCCTCCGGACAGGGTGAATGTGTCATCCTTGGTGCCGTCAGTAACGTATATCTGGTCATTCTTGCGCCAGATAACCTCATAACAGTAAGCCATGTCTGCCTTTGTTCCCGTACCGACAGTCTCGGTGACTGCCGTGATGACTGTTCCTTTAGGAACGACAGGGTCATCCTCTTTTTTGCTGCATGATGCGGCAAGGACGAGAACCACTGCCATGCACACTGTTGAAATAATTGTTCTTCTCATATTTTGTGTCTCTTTTTTCTGATTTATCTCTACGCATCACCGAAACCGCCATCTCCGTAATCGTATTCACGCATCGGATCATTGCTCCCGCAGAGGACGCTATGGACTTTCACCTCAATCACCCTGATTTTCGGACTCCTGTAGCAGAGCCTGCTGTCAGTTGTATTGTTAAGTGTATCTATCATAATTCCTGATTTTCAGTTCAAATCACAAAAATAGTTCTTTTCGATTGTTTTCCAAAAGGAAAAGGACATAACAGATGACAGTTATCGTGATTTACGGCTGAAAAGCGACTTTCCCGCTGACAAGAACATACATGCTTAGGCGGCATAGGCATATTTGAAGACTTTATATGGCCAGGGCCGTTAAACAAATGAGTTTGTGGCCGGCAAGAGTCATAACTCGTACATGCGCAGTGGCTGGCGTGTGTACAACATCCAATCGGGGGAATTTTGGGCGAATATTCCCCGGAAATGCTTGCAAATCAGCAATCCGGGGGAGTTTGAGGGCAAAATCACCCCGCTGTTAAGTCGTTGGGGGTCCAGTTGCTCTTCAATGAAGATTCTATCTGTTGCCACCAAGAACATACATGCTTAGGCGGCATAGTAGAATACCTATATCCAGATATGGTGATGGCCGTAAAGCATGTGCGTTTTGGCTATCGGTCGAAAGTTACCTTGCTTCTTCGGTGGGGGGGGTAAGTTGGCCATGAAATCGCTTGTTCGACAGGCCGATTCTAATAACGCTGTTAACGGCGCTCTTGTTTGATCCAGCTCTCATCCATGTATGGGAATTGTTTCATATACATGCTGGCCTCTCCTCTACTTGCGAACTCCTTTCCATTGACGACCCATACATCGCGTGTCGCTTCAGTCTGTTTCGACATGTTTTTCGCTTTAAAGCTGCTCCCTTTAGTAACACTTCCACCTCCGGATGGAATAAGTCCGCCGATAAATATAACTGCAACAAAAAATCCTATGATAATTCCAATAAAGTGGAGCAGATGGCCATGTGAAATCCAAAGAAAGAGTTTCTTTGCCAGTTCCAAGCCGCCCCAGTCCCCAATGAAGAGCCATAATAGAAGACCGAGAAAGCCAATGACCTTGAAAATCTTCGGCCGCAGACAAATAAGAAGGACT
>JAZLIY010000129.1:0-19308 GCA_045617645.1 Bacteroidaceae bacterium
GTGGGGCTATGGCGGCAACATCGATTCAATGGAAGATTTCTACAGCATCCTGGAGAAGGAAATCGATGCCATCGCAGCCTGCAAGCATATCGTGGGTTACTGCTACACCCAGATTACCGACGTGGAACAGGAGAAGAACGGCGTCTATTACTACGACCGTGGCAAGAAGTTCGACACGGAACGCCTGAAGGCCATCTTCGCCAAGATACCTTCCATCATCGAGAATCCTCAGGACCTGAGCGATTGGAAGAAGAAATAAACCTCTATCCTATCATTATACGGCAGGCGCGGCTCAATTGAGTCGCGCCTGCTGCATAAGACATGAATGTTATCTTCTTTTGTTGAGCCATTGACGAAAAAAACTATGCGTTATACATTACGCATTATAAATTAAATTGTATCTTTTCTCTATAAAACGAATTAAATTGTCTGTGTAGGGATATAGTTCTATCCAGAATGCAAGCCGGATGGGTGCGGTGGCTATACAATTTTATTCGTTTTTTATCTACGTTGTTGTATAATTTGAGATTTTTATCTAAATTTGTGTCCGAAATACTATAGCACCAACAAGAGATCTGATAGAAAATTAAGCGTATGGCAACTATTTCTTTAAAGTATGATGCGAGAAATCGAATCGCTCAAAAGACGGTTGAGTTTATCTTATCCCTAGGTATATTTACGGTGGACGATAAACCGAAGATGTCTTCTGCAGAGAAGAAAACCCGTAAAGCCATCGAAGAAATAGAGAATGGCAGAGGAATTGTGTGTGATACGTTCGAAGATTTTCTTTCTGCTGTAAAATGAGAAAGATTGTCATTTCTCATCAGTTCAAGAAAGATTTGAAATTGGCTCGTAAACGACAATTTCCCGAAGAAGAACTTTTTGCTGTCGTCAAGGATCTGGCCAATGACATTACCTTGTCTCCCGATAAACGAGATCATTTTTTGACAGGCGATTTTGCCGGCTTCCGTGAATGTCATATACGTCCCGACTGGTTGCTGATATACAAAAAAGAGGCCCGTGACTTAAAGATCTTAAATCTTTATCGTACGGGCACTCATTCCGACTTGTTTTAGAATCCTATTTCTTTGTCGTTCTTTCCAGACTTTCGATGAAACTGTTGATGAATGCATCACGGTCGAAGTTGAACCAGATTTTTATCTTATGCTTGTTGTCTGGCCTATCCACGAACTGCTTGTCCACCATCGTGGGAGCCGGGATTTCCTTTGACTGTCCCCATTCCGGGTGGTGAGTGGTGGCAACGGCCACCATATCGAAGAGTGCTCTCTGGTAGTCATCGTCTGTGCTGCATTGGTCAAACAGGTTCAGGGAATAATCGCCGAAGCAAGTAAACGTGCCGCCCTGTCGGCCTTCTACGGGACTGACCTGTGGACCTTTTCCCACGATTCTCTCTTTTACTTCACGACGTGATATGCAGACCTGTGCTGTAGCCGTCATGCCATGCTCGGGGTTTACGAGCACGAATTCCGTTTCCACGTCACAATCCAGTACGTAGTTCATCGAGGGGATGTCGTTCTCCAGGTTGTATTCACCCGGATTGGGGTAGTTGGAACCCAGCCATACGATTCTTACGTTCTGGGCTATCTCGGGTGCCTTTTCCAATGCCAGGGCGATGTTCGTCAGTTTGCCTACGGGAATCAGCACCAGCTTGTTCTTCGGAGAATGTTCCTTGGCTGCCTTGATGATGAAGTCCACGGCCTCATGCCCGTCGAAATACTTGGTGTCGTTCAGCGTTGGACGAATCTTCTCGAAGTCGGCTGTCGCCCCTGGTATGATGGTTACGTCTTTTCCATAGTCCCCCATCAGTTTGGCTACGCGGATGGCCTCTGTGGCTTGCTCGGCAGCATTCCCTCCGTTGAATGTGGCATTCGTCGTTATGGCCAGGATATTATAATAATCCTGGTTGCTCAACAGGTAAGCGATGGCATGCTGGTCGTCCAGTTCGTTGTTGGCATCCGAATCGAAGATGACATCCAGTTTCTGGGTATCGGACGCACACGAAGCAAACACAAGGATTGCTGATAGAAAAAATGATTTTACTTTCATCTGTTTATGTTTTTAATGTATAATTCTTTTGCAAAGGTATGAATAAGTAAATAAAATAGCAAAATTATCAAACGATTTTCGGGTATATGGTTTTATGTATATGACCGTAAGCGACCTGTCGGCACATATCGCCATGGTCATACCCAAGAAACTGGAACAAGCCATCGTGGGACGGGCGGAGTTCAACAGACAATAAAGAGGACAAAGACTGCCAATATTGACAAGGGACGTAAATATTGTTAATGGTAAGAAAATGTTCACTAAGTAGGACTGCATAATCATCAGAACAAATACTTAACGACAGAAATTTGTATGTCTGTCCATAAAAATGTTATGTCTTAAATGAAAAAAGCATGTGTGCGTGTCTATACAATGAAAATAAATTTGTATATTTGTTGCGACATTATGTATTTTCTTAACTAAATTATTATGTTTTCAAGAAGAAATTTCCTTAGAACGACAGGTCTCGGCCTGGCTGGTTTGATGGCAACTCCCAGCACCTTTGCTGCCGCAGCTGCTGAATCAAAGAAGAAGAACAAGAAGACATCAGCCAATGATAAGCTCAACATCGCCTTCATTGGTCTGGGTCAGCAGTGTATGCACCTTCTGAACGGTTTCATTCCCATGGAGGATGTGCGCGTAGTAGCAGGCTGTGATGTTTATGACATCAAGCGCAACCGTTTCGAGAAGAGGGTAAAGGACTTCTACTCTGGCAAGGGAGAGAAGAAGGTAAAGGTGGATCTGTATGAGGATTATCAGGACGTGCTGGCTCGCCCCGACGTGGACGCAGTCGTTATTGCCACTCCCGACCATCAGCATGCCATCATTGCCATCGAGGCTTGTAAGGCAGGCAAGGATATCTATCTGGAGAAGCCTATGACCCTGACTATCTACGAGGGCCAGTTGCTGTGCAGGGCCGTACGTAAGTACAACCGCATCCTGCAGGTTGGTAGTATGCAGCGTTCAAGCAACGAGTTCATCCATGCTGCCAACGTAGTTCGCGAGGGAATGCTGGGTGATATCCACCATGTTCAGGTATTCGTTGGCCGTAACGTAACTCCTAACTCAGGTGCTCCCGCTCCCTATAACCTGAAGAAGATGGACTGTCCGGAAGGTCTGAACTGGGACAAGTGGCTCGGTCCTCTGCCCACATCTGTCTATTACAACTCCGACTTGGATCCTATCATTACCGATGAGCAGAACGAGCAGCTCTGGGGTGCATGGCGTTGGTACAAGCCCATGGGTGGTGGTTACAACACCGACTGGGGCGCTCACATGTTCGACGTTGCCCAGTGGGCTCTTGGCAAGGACGGCAGTGGTCCAGTAGAGATTACTCCTCCAGAATATGGCTACTGCCATTCACTGACCTACAAGTACGACAACGGCGTAACCATGACCGAGGAAGACTTTGGTTTCGGCCAGGGTGTCAAGGTCTTCGGTTCCGAAGGTTGGATTGCCGTTTCCCGTGGTAGGTTCGAATGTTCCGACAAGAAGTTCGATATGCAGAACCAGATGGCTCAGAGCGACCTGCCCTACGAAACTCAGGCTGGTCACTATGCAATCTTCACGAACTCCATGCGTACCCGCATCGATCCCAACGTGCCCGTAGAAACAGGTCATTCTTCTTGCACCGTTTGTAACTTGGCTAACATCGCCATCGAACTGGGCCGTCCTGTTAAGTGGAATCCCGTTGTACAGAAGTTCATGCACGACGAGGAAGCAACCAAGCTGCTGCACTACAAGTATCGTGACGGTTACAAGCTGGAAATCTAGGAGAAGAAATTCCTATATATATAATAAGGTAAGGATGCGCCCAAACAGGCGCATCCTTTTTTTAATGGCCGTAGAAGGGCATAATCCGCACATTTCGGTACGGATTTTTGTTTATTAGTAGAATTTAACGTAATTTTGTGGCATAAATAACTCAATAAACATATTATTATGGCAACAAGAAGAGATTTCCTGAAAGGGATGTCCGTACTGACTTTGGGCAGTATGGTGGCTCCCGAAACGGCGATAGCCAAGACCGTAAAGGTTAGTCAAAAGGCAAAGTACGTATTCTATTTTATCGGTGACGGTATGGGTGTGAATCCTGTCAACATGACAGAAATCTACCGTGCAGAGTTGGAAGGGCGCATTGGTGTGAAACCCTTGCTTTTCACCACGTTCCCCTACGGAACGATGGCTACTACCTATTCGGTTACATCATCCATCACGGATTCTTCAGCCGGCGGTACGGCCCTGGCTTGCGGACACAAGACCTACAACGGTGCCGTTGCCGTTGATGCCGACAAGAATCGCTTGACAACCGTTGCCGAGAAAGCCAAGAAGGCTGGTCGCAAGGTGGGTATCGTCACCAGCGTCAGTATCGACCACGCTACCCCCGCATCTTTCTATGCCCATCAGCCGGATCGTGGCATGTACTACGAGATAGCCAATGACTTGGTAAAGGCCGACTTCGAATTCTATGCCGGTGCCGGATTCCTCAAGCCGCAGGTGGACGGCAAGCCTAATGCGTATGACATCTTCAAGGAGAACGGCTATACCGTAGCCAAGGGAATGGCTGAATACAAGGAGAAGGCAGGCAGTGCCAAGAAGATGATTCTGCGCAACTATTCCGGTCAGAGTCAGGAGAGTCTGAAATATGCCATCGACCGTCAGCCCGGTGACTTGTCGTTGAAGGAACTGACCGAGAGTGCCATTGACTTCCTGATGAAAGGCAAGGATACAGGCTTCTTCATGATGGTAGAGGGCGGTAAGATTGACTGGGCCGGCCATTCCAACGATGCCGCTACGGAGATTCGCGAGATAGAGGATATGGACGAGGCGCTGGCCGTGGCCTACGAGTTCTACAAGAAACACCCGAAGGAGACATTGATTGTCGTTTCTGCCGACCACGATACGGGCGGTCTGGGATTGGCTACAACCCAGTATGCCTTGGAACTGAAAAACTTCCAGTATCAGAAGCAGTCAACAGATGTACTCAACGATGCCATTGTCAATTTGGCCAAGTCAAAGGACGGTGACGTCAGCTGGGATGATGTCCGTGCCTTGTTGAGCGAGCGCATGGGCTTCTGGGACAAGGTTCAGCTGAGCTGGGAGCAGGAACAGCAACTGTTCAAGGCATACGGTGAAATGTTCCGCGCTCATACCGGCAAGGAGGAGAAGACCCTCTATTCCAAGAGTTCCGAACTGGCAGCCACGGCCAAGCGCATCATGAGCCAGAAGGCCTTGGTTGGATGGAGTACCAGTTGCCACACAGCCGGCTATGTACCCGTCTTTGCCGTAGGAGCTGGTGCAGAACAGTTCTGTCATAAGATGGACAATCTGGAAATTGCTCCTAAGATCTGCGTTGCCGCAGGATACAAGGATTAATCAATCCTCTGGCTATTAAGGGAAAACGAATCTTTCGTGCCGTGAATTATCTTGCGGACGCGAAAATAAAGATGAATATGAAGAAAATATTTTCTATGGCGGTGGTTGCTGCCATGCTGACGGCTTGTACTGGTCAACCTGGTGCAGACCAAGGGAACAATGTATGTCCCGGACAAAGTGCAGAGGTTCATTTGCCGGCGGCTTTTGGCGCCGACACCGTGAATGTTCGCAAGGATATCATGACACGTGTTTATCTGGCACCCAAGAAAATTGTATGGACAAGTGGAGAGGAGACGGTCAAGAGCCCCGAACTGCTGCAGCAGATCAGTACAGGTCAGGCCGACATCTTCGGCAGTGGTATGTGCCAGTTGGTAAACAAGGACGGCCAGAAGGCTTCCGTAATCTTGGACTTCGGCCGTGAACTGCACGGTGGATTGAAGATGGTCATCAGCAGTTGCGCTCCCGCCAAGACACCAGTCTTCCGCCTGCGTTTCGGCGAGTCGCTGTCGGAGACGTGCAGTCAGCTGAACAGCAAGTCGCTGATAGAAACAGGAGCCAATGCCGACATGGAACTGGGCAACAATACGGCAACCAACGACCATGCCGTCCGCGATATGGAGGTTACGATGCCCTATTACGGACAGATGGAGATTGGTAGCACAGGCTATCGTTTCGTGCGCATCGACCTGTTGACCGAGGACATCACGGTGAACCTGAAAGAGGTGAACGCCATTTTCCGTTACCGCGACATTCCTTATCTGGGTTCTTTCCAGTGCGATGACGAGCGGTTGAACCAGATATGGGCAACGGGTGCCTATACCGTCCACCTGAATATGCAGGAGTATATCTGGGACGGTATCAAGCGTGACCGCCTCATCTGGCTGGGGGATATGCACCCCGAGACTTCCACCATCAGTGCGGTCTTCGGCAACGACGACAGTTTCTATGCCAGTATGGATTTAGCTACAAGACAATACCCTCTGCCCCAATGGCTCAACGGAATGAGTGCCTACTCCATGTGGTATCTGATCATTCAGCACGACTGGTATATGCAGAACGGCAATCTGGCCTTTATTCAGCAGCACAAGGACTATATCACCGGACTGGTGGAACTGTTCGACAGCAAGGTAGATGCCGAGGGTAACGATGAACTGGGTGGCGGACGCTTCCTGGATTGGCCAAGCAGTTCGAACGTGGATGGTGTATGGAGCGGTTACCGCGCCCTGTTGGTCTGGGCGCTGACAGACGGTGCCAAGCTCTGTCGCCTGTTGGAGGATGAAGCCCACGCCCAGCAGTGCGAAGCCATTATTGCCCGACTGAACAAGCAAGTGAAAGACCCCAACAACCTGAAACAAGCAGCAGCCCTGATGGCCATAGCCGGACTGATGGATGCCGAGAAGGCCAGTCAGGATTACCTGTTGGTGGGCGGCCCCAAGGGATTCTCCACGTTCTATGGTTACTATATGCTGGAAGCTTTGGCCCAGGCAGGCCGTTATGTCGAGGCCATGGACATCATCAGTCAGTTCTGGGGCGGTATGATTGATCTGGGGGCCACTACATTCTGGGAAGACTTCAACCTGGATTGGACGGAGAACTGCGGTCGCATAGACGAGTTCGTTCCGGAAGGGAAGAAGGACATCCACGGCGACTTCGGTGCATATTGCTATCCTGGTTTCCGTCACAGTTTCTGTCACGGATGGGCCAGCGGTCCCACGGCATGGATGAGTCGTCATGTGCTTGGCGTAGAGATACTGGAGCCGGGATGCAAGAAGATACGTATCACGCCCCATCTGGGTAACTTGAAATGGGCAGAAGGAACCTATCCCACACCCAATGGTGTCATCAGCATCCGTCACGAAGCACAGGCCGACGGTACGGTGAAATCGACCGTCAAGGCTCCAAAGGGAGTCCAGATTGTGAAATAATGTCCTGTCATTAAGAAAATTAAACAACAAGATAAAATGAAAAGGTTTTTTTTGGCCGTAGTTGCAGTTATGCTGATGGTGCCTGTGTATGCCCAGGATGAGCTGGAAGCCACGTTAGGCACTGATTTGGTGAGCAGCTACATTTGGCGTGGTCAGAAGTTGGGAGGCGTAAGTCTGCAACCCACTACGGGCCTTTCCTGGAAGGGAGTAAGTTTGAATGCATGGGGAAGTTTCGCTATTGCTCCGAACGAGAAATACGAGCTGACCGACGAGGAGATAGATATCACATTGGATTATGCCGTTTCCAACTTTCACATCGGTGTGACGGACTATTACAATTTCAATCGCGGTCATCCCTACTTCAAATACGGAGGCTTGGGCAAGAGTGCCCATTTTTTCGAGGGTACCGTAGGGTATGATTTCGGATTCCTGGCGGTAAACTGGTCCACCGCGTTTGCTGGTCAGGACGGGACGAACAAGAGCGGAGACCGTGCCTACGGCAGCTATCTGCAACTGAATGCACCCTTCCAACTGGCCAAGGTCAATTGGACGGCATCGTTGGGTGTCGTTCCCTACTATACCAATTTCTATGCCGCGGATCAGAGCAGTGGGTTCCATATCAACCAGATAGCCTTGCGTGGTGACTATGAAATAGAGTTTCCGCATTTCAAGCTCCCTGTTTTTGGACAGCTGATGGCCAATCCAAGCAGTCGCAACCTGTACTACTGCATTGGCATCAGACTGAATGCATTATAAATGAGCGAGACCTTTTTTCAATATCTAATATGGGGTATGACGGGGATGGCAGTTGTCGTCTTCGTCTGTCTCTATTTTGTGAATGCCGGATATGGGCAGTTCCGTACCCGACAATGGGGCTGGAGCATCGACAACCGCGTGGCATGGACGCTGATGGAAGCACCGGTCTTTCTGGTTATGCTGGCTATATGGGGCACGAGTGGATGGAGCAGGCATGTGCCCGAATTGGTACTGCTTGGTTTGTTCGAGCTGCATTATTTCCAGCGCAGTTTTGTCTTCCCATGGCTGATGACGGGGCGCAGTCGTATGCCCGTGGCCATCATGCTGATGGGGATAACCTTCAACGTCATCAACGGAATTATGCAGGGTGGGGGACTCTACTGGTTCCCGAACCCGGATTTCCAGGAAGGGGCCTCGTATCTTCTTCGCTGGAATGCCTTGTCGGGCATCATCGTCTTTGTAGCAGGATTGTGCATCAACTGGCATTCCGACCATGTGATACGTAACCTGAGAAAACCCGGTGATACGCGTCACTATCTGCCCACCAAGGGAATGTACCGCTATGTAACCAGTGCCAATTACCTGGGCGAACTGATGGAGTGGGTAGGCTTTGCCTTGGCAGCCGCCACACCCGTGGCATGGGTGTTCCCGATATGGACGGCAGCGAACCTGGTTCCCCGGGCACATGCCATACACCGGAAATACAGAGAAGAGTTCGGCAACGAAGCCGTAGGTTCGCGTAAACGCGTTATACCTTATATATATTAATAGATGGAGAACAAGATTTTCGAGGAGGCTCACATAGGGCCGTTGACATTACGGAACAGGACGATACGAAGTGCTGCTTTCGAGAGTATGTGTCCCGGACACGAGCCCAGCCGGATGCTGTATGATTACCATACCAGTGTGGCACGTGGAGGAGTGGGTATGACCACCGTGGCTTATGCTGCCGTCGCGGAAAGCGGTCTGAGTTTCGACCGTCAGTTGGTGATGCGTCCCGAAATCATACCCGGTCTCCGACGTCTGACCGACGGAATCCATCAGGAAGGTGCTGCCGCCGGCATCCAGTTGGGGCATTGTGGCAACATGAGTCATAAGTCCATCTGCGGCTGTATGCCTGTAGGTGCCTGTACGGGCTTTAATCTGTACAGTCCCACGTTGGTCCGTGGTTTGCGTAGCGATGAATTGCCGGCATTGGCCCGTAAGTTCGGCGATGCTGTCCGGTTGGCACGCGAGGCAGGATTCAACAGTGTGGAGCTGCATTGCGGTCACGGTTATCTTATCGACCAGTTCCTGAATACCTATTTCAATCATCGGCACGATGAATACGGTGGCTCCCTGGAGAACCGTATGCGTTTCATGACGATGTGCGTGGAAGAAGCCCTGGAGGCAGCACGCGACGATATGGCCGTCCTCTGCAAGATGAACATGCGTGATGGTCTGAAAAACCCCGGAACGACCATCGAAGAGAGTATGGAGATTGCCCGTCGGTTACAGCAACTGGGTGTGCATGCCATCGTACTGAGTGGCGGTCTGGTCAGCGCAACGCCTATGTATGTCATGCGTGGTGAAATGCCTATCCATACGATGACGCACTATATGGACAAGGCTTGGCTTAAATACGGTGTCCGTGCCTGTGGCAAGATGATGGTACCTACGGTAAATTATCAGGAGGCTTTCTTCCTGGAGGATGCCCTGAAGTTCCGTCAGGCCTTGCCCGACATGAAGTTCATCTACGTGGGCGGACTGGTGGCTGGTGACAAGATAAACGAAGTCCTTGGACATGGTTTCGAGGCCGTGCAGATGGCCCGCAGCCTGTTGAATGAACCGGACTTCGTGAACCGCCTGAAGGATGACCCCCATCACCGTTGCGGCTGTAGGCATAGCAACTATTGCATAGGGCGTATGTACACGCTGGAGATGGCGTGCCATCAGCATCTCGACGAACCTCTCCCGCAGGGCATCGTCAGGGAGATAGAACGAATAGAGCGGGAGCAGAACAAGGAATAGACACGTATGAGAACAGCAATCATCACCGGTGCCGACGGAGGCATGGGTTACGAGGAAACGAAAGCGGTGGCTCAGGCCGGTTACCATGTCATCATGGCATGTTACAGTCCCAAGCTGGCTGAACAGAAACGTCTTCAGTTGGTGGAGGAAACAGGGAACCAGAACATCGAGATCATGGGAGTGGACCTGGCCAACCTGAGTGCCGTGAAGGCTTTTGCCGATCAGGTGAAGATGAAGGTGGAACACCTGGACCTGCTGATGAACAATGCCGGCACCATGGAAACGGGATTGCACATCACCGTGGACGGTCTGGAACGTACGGTCAGCGTCAATTACGTTGGTCCTTATCTGCTTACCCGTCTGCTTCTTCCCATCATGGGGCAGGGCAGTCGCATCGTGAACATGGCGTCCTGTGTCTATCTTTTGGGCGAGCTCAATTTCCCGGAATTCTTCCTTTCCGGTCGTAAGGGTACCTTCTGGCGAATCCCTGTCTATAGCAACACGAAACTGGCCATCACGCTTTTCACAATGGACTTGGCCCGCAGGGTGAAGGAAAAGGGTATTACCGTCAATGCTGCCGATCCCGGTATCGTGAATACGGAAATCATCCGTATGCAGATGTTCTTCGATCCGTTGACCGACCTTATCTTCCGTCCTTGCATCCGCACGCCGCGTCAGGGAGCCGACACAGCCATCCATCTGCTGCTGGATGCCGATAAGGAGGGGCAGACAGGAACCTTCAACCGTTCGAACCATATCGTAAATGTCGGCAGGAAATACACCGAACATCGGCAAATGGACGAACTATGGAGCCAGACAGAGGAGATCGTACGTCCCTTTATGGACTAAGATTATTCGGACGGCAATTATTTATTTTTTGTCCCCAAGTCATATTTAAATACCGAAAAAAACTTTTTGGCTTTCCGCTCATAAACGATTACCTTATCACCTGCAACAAACATCCTATTGGGCGAAAATATCTCATGTTCTATAACGATGCTGTCTGCCACCAGTTCCATAGCCTCTGGAATGGCAGAACAGACACGTGACTGACACGAGTATAAGGCTGAAAGCCCGATACAACTAAGAAAGAACAAAAACTGTTTCATATCATGGGCATGTTGTGAGCTTGTTTTGTTCTCGACGCTTTTTATCTGTTGTTCAAACTATAAATCATTGGTATAAGATAGATACCGAGTGCAATGGCAGTAACGATGATTGTACCCCATTTCCAGATTACATACTCACGATCCATCTTTGCTTTCTCTTCAGCTGTAGGTTCTTCTACTTCACCAATTTCCTCTTCAAGTGGAATCATCTTGTTCTGTTTGTACTTGGTGTAGAAGTTGTAGAATACTACACAAAGGACAGAAATAACACAGGCTGTTGCCAATGCAGCCTGGTCAGCGAAGAAGATGATAGATACATACGCGACAATGGTCACATAACATCCAAGAACGCCATAAGGAGCCTTGTATGGACGTTTCAATTCAGGGAATTCACGCTTCAATCCCATGTAGGCACAGATACCAATCATATAGCATACTGCCAATGAGATGAGTGATACAGAAGCAATGTAATCAATAGCACCGGTTGCTATAAGTACGAAATTGATAATACCCACAAGGAAGATTGCATTGTGAGGAGTCTTATACTTTGGATGAACCTTTGCAAAAATTGAAGGCAATGCATGATCCTCTGCCATTGTATAAATGTAGCGGGCAGGAGCAGCAATACCAGGGTTGATTGTAGAAAGGTCACCACCAAATGCAATTGCAATACACAAGAGGATGATAGGTGTACCCATAAGACCGGCAACCTTCAAACCTTCTGCATAAGGAGCATCTGCATTTGCAAGGATGTCATAGAACTCTACTGGCACCAAACCAACGAGGAACCACTGGAAGAGTGCGTTGAGGGCAAACACAAGGAATACAGAAAGCTTGAGTGCTCTTGGCAATGTGTACTGAGGGTACTTTATCTCACCACCTACTGACACGCAAGTCTCAAAACCGGTATAACACCACCATACAAGACCGAAGATGTACATCATCTCCTTGAATGGAGGGAGTCCGTCCATAGCAACACCACCGAAGTGTTCCACATGAATCTGTGGTATCATGTACATGAACCATGAGATGGAACATGCCCAGAAGAAGAAAATGAATACGGTTTGCGCTTTACCAGATTGCTTGATACCGAAGTAGTTTAGAACCAAGAACACAGCAACTAGTGCACAAGCGATGAAACGAGGATCAATCCAAGCAATATCAACGCCAAAGCATTCCATAAGGATGGTGAAGTAGTTGGCAAACGCCAAGGTCTCACCTGCTCCGATAGCCACAACACTAACGATATAGTGCCAACCTGCAAGGTTTGCCCATACTCTGCTCAGACCTCTCTTTGCAAAGTTGTAGGTTCCTCCAGCCAATGGCATTGCAGCTGACATCTCGCCATAGATAAGGCAAGGCCAGATGCTGATAAGAAGTGAAAAAAACGTGAATGCAATAATCCACGAACCGACAAGACCTATCTGAGAAGAGCTACACGTGAAAAGCCCCACGCCAACTACAGTTCCAATGGTCATACTTATGCTTTCTTTTAAACCGAGAGCACGAACTAATTTGTTTTCTGCCATCTCTTATAATTGTTTTGTGTTGCAAAGGTATCAATTTTTGAAATAATTAGCAAGGAAACGGCAACAATAAAGTGACTGGAGAGTGACTGCTTGCAGATTATTTATGGAACACTCGGGTTCTCCCGAGGATGTAGCAGTAGCAGGTGCATGATTCGTCTCTGAAAGATGCAGGTCCACCGTTAGGGTATGTATCGGTATGTTTTGTTTGTCCCTCGGAACCATTATATAAAATCTATTAACGTAATTCGTTCAACTTGTTAACAAGTTTTGCTCAACTTGTTAACAAGATGGGCCAAAAATGTCGATTGAATTTGTCCATCTTGCTAGCAAAATCGGCTCAACTTGCTAGCAAGTTATGCCAAAAGGCTCGACCGATTGAATAGCTCCCACCAGTAAGCTACGCTCTGGCTTATCGGCAAGGCAGGAACTCACGCCCTCGGAAAAATTCAAATTTATTTGTTTTTTCGCTCGCTTAATCGTATCTTTGAGCCCTCGCTCGAAGATACTCACGTTCGGATTTGCTCAAATAAATTTAACTATCGTTGAATTATGGCTACGCCTCGGCATAAAAATATTTTTTCTGCACTCGGTTTGCACATAATTTGGTAAATCGCTCGCTTAATCGTATCTTTGTCATGCCGTTCAATGATTTTTCGAGTTTTGTTTCGCAGCACAAATTTAGATAAAATGATTGACATGGCAAAACCCTGGGTCACTTGGCTCGTCCAAGAAACTTTTTGTTGGTCAGGGTATTATAAAAACATTAATTTAACCGCTGCGGATATTTAAGGAGTATGACAAACGCGAACGGAAAAGTAAACCTGGCGTTCATTGGGCTGGGACAACAATGCATGGGATTGCTGACTTGCTTCATCGGTGACGAGAAAGTGAGGGTGGTGGCTGGATGCGATGTGTATGACATCAAGCGGAACCGCTTCGAGAAGAGGGTACGCGACTACTATACGGAGAAGGGCGAGAAGAAGGTGAAGGTGGACATGTACGAGGATTACAAGGAGTTGCTGGCACGGCGCGACATAGATGCCGTAGTGATAGCCACGCCCGATCATCAGCATGCCATAATCGCCATAGATGCTTGCCGGTCCGGGAAGGACGTCTATCTGGAAAAGCCCATGACGCTGACGATCTACGAGGGCCGTATGCTCTGCAAGGCGGTAAGGAAATACAACCGTATCCTGCAGGTGGGTAGTATGCAGCGCAGCTGGGGAGAGTTTGTCTATGGCTCCGCCTTGGTGCGTGCCGGAAAACTGGGTAAGATAAGCCATGTACAGGTGTTCGTGGGACGTAACAGTGCAAATCCGAAGACGGGGGCACCCGTACCCTGCAAATTGCCTCGGATGGAGGTGCCCAAGGGACTGAACTGGGATAAGTGGCTGGGGCCCTTGCCCGAGTCGGTCTATTACCATTCGGACTTGAACCCCTTGATTACCGAAACGGAGAACGAGAAGCTGTGGGGTGCATGGCGATGGTACAAGCCCAGCGGCGGCGGATTGATGACGGACTGGGGTGCCCACATGTTCGACGTTGCTCAATGGATGCTTGGCGAGGACAGACAGGGTCCTGTGGAGGTATGCCCTGGCGGATACGATTATCATCGTGCGCTGACCTACCGCTACGACAACGGCATAACCATGACGGAGGAGAGCTTCGGAAGTGGACCGGGCGTGAAGATCTACGGAGAAGAAGGATGGGTGGAAGTGTCGCGAGGCAAGTTCACTGCCAGTAACAAGGCACTGGAGATGAAGGAGGGTGCGAAGTTGCAGGATGAATGGGAACTGTACGACCTGTACCGCGGTCATTACGGGATGTTCATTGATTCCGTGTTGTCGCGCATCGATCCGAACGTGCCGGTGGAAACAGGCCATTCCTCTTGCACGGTGTGCAACATAGGCAACATCGCCATGGAACTGAACCGTCCACTAAGGTGGAATCCCAAGACTCAGAGTTTCATGGACGACGAGGAGGCAAACCGACTGATGCACTATACGTATCGTGACGGTTATAAACTGGAGGTATAGAAGATAAAAGAGACATAGAGATGAGAAAATTCCCAACCGTGCTATGGTTGCTGTTGACCGTTTGTGCCACCTTTGTGCCGACAACGCTTTGGGCAACCCAAGGGACAGAGGAGCAGAAAGAGTATGTAGATCTGGGCTTGAGCGTGAAATGGGCAACCAGGAACGTGGGAGCCACAAGCGAAACGGATGGGGGCCTCCATTTCAGTTGGGGCGACCAGGTGTCAATAACGAACCGCCCCTATTGCTACTGCTACAACAGCGAATTGGATTCATTAGGTCATCTGCCTCCCTGGGGCGATACGGCTACTGCCCTTTGGGGAGATGGATGGCGTATGCCCACGGGAGAGGAACTGGCCGAACTGGCGAACGACGAGAATTGTCGTTGGGAATGGGATCCGAAAGGGAAAGGGTTCTGGGTAATCAGCCTGAAAAAAGGATATGAGGGAAAACGTATTTTCCTGCCGGCTGCCGGACTGCGCGATTACTCGAATGCTCACTACAATTTCAATAGATACGGCTATCTGTGGAGTGGCGAACGCTACGACTCCTACCGTGCCAAGCTGCTTATTTTCGGCTACGACAATCAGCAAACGCTGAAGTTCAATGCCGACAACAGCCGGTTGAACGGAGCGAACGTACGCCCTGTGCGCAGAGAGAAACGGCAAGAGGGCATAAGTTACCAAGACGGCAAGGAATCCTTCGACGACAATCCTGCAAGAGGAGCTGCCACACGAGGTCCCTGGGTAATCTTTCAGCCAGAGGGACTACCAGACTGGCACGGACAGGCTGGTTTTCACTCTTCGCTGTGGGAACTGAGCCGATTCTCGGGTGGACGGAGGCAGGACGGCAAACGACCGGATCCCTCGCGTGTGGGGAAGAAGGACATCCCATTGACGGAAGCGATGAAGCAGGATGTCAGGAGGTTCCTCGAGGAGACACGTTCACTGGGAGGTTCGCTCATCGTGCGGTTGGGCTATACATGGACGGATGAAAAGGGCTGTGAGCCGTCGAACTTCCCACTCATACTGGAGCATGTCAGGGAACTATCGCGCATCATGGCAGACTACGACGATGTCATCGTCGGGGTGGAGGCCGGTGTCATAGGTCCCTGGGGAGAGATGCATTCCTCAGACTACGAAGCGCCTCAGTATGCAGTACCTATCCTGAAGGCGTATCTGGACAACCTGTCTCCAAGTATCTCCCTGCTGGTGCGCCGACCGCAATACATCGAGACATTCATGGGTGTCAACACAGAGCAACTGCTGGATTCCCTGCAGCAGATGGATTCCACGGCACTACGGTTCGGTATTTTCAACGATGGCTACCTCGGTACACGTGCCGATTGGGGAACTTGGTGCGGCGAGTATTCGAGAGAGGCTTCCTGCCAACTGCTGAAACCGATGGACGAGCATCCCTATGGGGGTGAGATGGCACATTGCGACCGTAAGCATCTCGATGAAAACAGCGAAATCTTCCGTACCGGAGAGTGGAACCTGGTAAAGGAATTGTATGACACGCATCTTTCCTACCTTCGAAACATTCATTCCAAGGGACATACCATATCGGATTACCTGGATAATGAGCTGATATTCGACACGGTGGCATATCGTTTCGATGGTATGCCCCGACTCGGTGAATACCAAGGGGAAAGTATCGGGAAACTGATGCTCGACCACATGGGATATCGCTTCGTCGTGCGCGACTTGGGTGTGCCGCCTCTGCTGAAAAGCGGTAAAGAGGGCTGTTTCTCTCTGCGGATAGAGAACACAGGGTTCGGCAAACTACTCCTCCCCACCAAAGCAGAATTGTTGATAACGGACGGAAAGAGGACTACGGCGATGCCCGTGGAATATGCGCTGGACATGAAGGGTGGCGAAGCGAAAGCAGATAATCTGTACTTTACCCTGCCAACCGATGTGCCCAAGGGCGAATGTCGCTTGTTCCTGCGGGTGTGGGCACCTACGAAAAACGAAATCCACAAAGAAAACGTTCCCTTACGCCCCATTCGCTTTGCCAACGAGGGAATGTGGGATGATTCGAGAAAAGCGAACTCGCTGGGGAAGATACTGATAAAGTGACAAAACTTTTCCACCCTTATAAACCTGCATATATGTGCCAAGACGGTGTAGCGTATGATATTCCTTATTTTCATATTTAGGGTAAAAAAGTTTTATTGTTTATACTAAATGATTTTTGTTCGGCTGATGGCCCGAAAAATGGGCTAAAAAGGGGCTTTTTGACCGAGTGCACTCGGAGACCCTCAACGAGTGCACTCGATGACCCACTCCGAGTGCACTCGGTCTATAAGGTCTTGTGCACTCGGTGGAAAAGGTGTCCTGCAGAGCCTGGAATGGCCTCTGGCAAGAGTTCGAAATATCTTTACATACTGCATAATATTCCCAAGGGGGCTTTACGTCATCACAGCAAAGAGGGCACCCTACCCTTTGGGGAACAATCGTTGAATCATCTAATCGTTGAATGATGCCAGCAGCATCAGACAATGGTAGCCAGCCATGGCATGGCTGGGCTCACGTTGAATTTTGGCTGCACCTCAGCATAAGAATAGATTCTTCTGCATTCGGTTTGCACAAAATTTGCCTTTTTGCTCGCTTAATCGTATCTTTGCACGAAAATTTCAAAAACAATAATAATCAATATGAAGAAACTACTTTTACTCTTCGCCTTTCTGACGCTGAGCGTCGGACTTTGGGCAGAGACACAGATGGTGCCTTATCGTTATCCAGTGTATAACATCGATGGTGATGCCACCAGCGGAGTCAAAGAGTGGAAAGACGGAAGCGCTGAAGCTATCAGAATTACTGGGTCGGAATCTGTTTTGGGCAAGGCTGGCACTGAAACTTGGTATTTTGTCGACTGTGTAGGGTTTAATGGAGTCGTAATAGGTTCAACTCTGATCAATATTCCGAATGGACTTGATATCAAGGGCACGGTGCATTTCATCCTCTGCGATATGCCCAACGAAGATCAGATATTGTATGTCGGGAAGCCGGATACAAATCGCCCTGGCATTAATACCGAGGGGGCGACACTGGTAATCTACGGACAGAAATGAGGTTCAGGGAAACTGGCGGCGTATGGAGGCGAAGGGGATTCTGGCGACGATATAAATGGTTCCCCGGGTATTGGCAGCAGTCCCGCTGCCTCTGATGACGATATCCCTGCCCCTGGCGGCACGATAATCATCAACGGCGGCATGGTGACGGCAACGGGCGGCAACGGCGGCGCAGGCATCGGCGGCGCAGGCAGTACCTATGGCACAGGTGGCATGGGCGGCACTGTTATCATCAACGGCGGCACGGTGGAGGCAACGGGCAGGTATGGCGCGGGCATCGGCGGGGGAAGATATGCCTCTGGCGGCACGGTGACAATCAACGGCGGGACGGTGACGGCAAAGAGCAATTTTGGCGCGGGCATCGGTGGCGGAAACTCTCTTTCCTATGGTGACAAGGTCTATGGCGGCACGGTGACAATCAATGGCGGCACGGTGACGGCATTAGGAGTTGGTATTGCTTCGTCGGGCATCGGCGTCGGCGGCAGAAATGGTGTTGGTGCCAATCTGATTATCAACGGCGGCACGGTGACAGCGCAAGGAAACTACCCATCTGGCGGCAACGAATCCGTGGACATCGGAGGTCCAGGCTTTGATGAGAATCAGACTGCCTTGACGACGATAACCGGCGGTGCATTGAAATTTGCTGGAGAGTCTATAAAGGACAATACCATCACGACTCGCGTTTCCATCAGCGGTGGCATTTTCTCACTTGAGCCAAAGGGCGAATGGTTGGAGGATGGTTGCAGCGTGATTCAGAACGACGACGAGACAACGAAGGACGAGTTTCCGTGGGCGATTGAACGCAACGGAGATTGGCATAGAGTAACGTATGGCGAAAATATCACTGTCAGCCCTACTTTCATAAGTGGCACCACTGTTCCTTCCGGTACTCAAATCACTTTCACCGCTGCTGACCGCACGGCAGATGGCTATAATTTCATTGGTTTCTACAAAGAAAGCACCTTTGCAACCCGTATCACTGGTGTCAAAGGTCAGACCTATACCGTTACGGTAACGGATTCCCCTATATCGGTTTATGCAAAATATGAAAATCCTCGGATCGTTTCTTACATCGACGAAAAGGGCGAATCGCACAATGTCGAGGCCGATGAAACTGGTGGTATGACTAATGATCCTGTTACATGGGGTGAAACTGGCAAAACTACGTGGTATGTAGTAAAAAGCAAAGATGCGAGACTCCTTGGTGGTGTTGTCTGCCAAGGCGACGTGAATCTTATCCTTGCCGACGGGGCAAACCTTATTGCCAACCTTTCTTCCAACAAAAACAAAGCCGGTATTCAGGTATTGGGCGATGGCAACTCCCTCACTATCTACGGCCAAGCAAAACAGACTGGTACACTCAAAGCCTATGGTGGAGAGAATGCTGCTGGTATCGGTGGCACAATGAAGGGAAACGGTTCTAACATC
>JAZLIY010000130.1:0-8190 GCA_045617645.1 Bacteroidaceae bacterium
TCAGCTCCTTTGCATGCCAGTCACCTTTATACTTCTTTACCAATTTGTCGAACTGATAGCGAGGTATGAAGTCTATGACTTGAGCGAAGATATATTTGCCGATATTCATAATTCTGCAGTTTTGACCGCAAAATTATTCAATCAATTTCAAATCAAAAAATCAAAGATCGCTTGTAAGTGATTAAATGTTAATTTAATAGATGTGGCATTGCGAAATTTATCGCACCACTAGTAGTTGCTTACAACATGAGTGGCTGGCGAACTGTACGCGGACTACTAAAGAACCCTAAGAGTGATGTGGCTATACTTATTGTCACATTTGTACTCACGGTTGTATTCGACCTCACAATTGCCATTGAGGTTGGGCTTGTCATAGCAGCTATTGCTTTTGTGAAACGTGTGATGAAAACGACCGAAATAAATGTGGTGAAAGACGAACTCGGAAGCAACGAAGAAGCACGTGTGCGCTGGCATCAAGAACAACTGATTGTGCCGCACGGAGTTGAGGTGTACGAGATAAACGGACCTTATTTTTTTGGTATAGCCAACAAGTTCGAAGACATTATGTCGAATCTTGCTGGCCCACGACCAAAAGTCCGTATCATACGTATGCGTCAGATTACTTTCATCGACTCTACTGGTATACATAACCTATATAACCTTATCGAAATGAGTCATCAAAATGGCATACGTGTCATCCTTTCAGGTGTGAACGACAAGGTCCGTGCCATATTGTTTAAAAATAAATTCGATGAATTGCTTGGCCCAGATAATATCTGTGCCAATATAAATGAGGCAATAGAACGGTCGAAAAAAGTATAGGCTATTCTCTAGATTATAATGAGTCCTCAGACGGCTCGATGTGTATATTTATCTGCATCTCTCTTCCGAACTCCTCCCGCAATTTTTCCTCGATGCGTACCGTAATGTCGTGCGCCGTTAGAATGTTCATCTGAGGATCAACCACCAAATGGAAATCGGCTATGCAGTAGTGACCACATTGGCGTGTCTTCAGATCATGGACATCGTTCACGCCTTCTACCGAATGGGCAATGCCAAGGATCTGCTGTTCCGTATCTTCTGATAAGGATGTTTCTGTTAGTTCGGCAAGGGCTGGAACAACCATCTTCACGGCTACCACGATGATAATCATGCTTATCACACCCCCAACCAGTGGATCAAGAATCGTCCACTCGCCTCCAAGTAGGATGGCTCCGCCTATACCAACAAGCGAACCGATGGAAGAGAATGCGTCCGTTCTATGATGCCAGGCATTGGCAATGACCACTTGGCTTGACAACCGTTTCCCCACGCGAACCGTCCACTGATACAGAAATTCCTTGGCTGCAATGGAAACAACTGCGGCCCAAAGAGCGATGCTTCCAGGAGCAGGAAGCGTGTTGCCGTCAGCAACAGAACGAACCTGTTCATACGAAGAAATGGTCATATCTACGCCTACAGCCAACAGCAGAATGCTCACGATGACCGTAGCCAGCGTCTCAAACTTGCCGTGCCCATAGTCATGGCTCTTGTCCCGGCCTTGTGCAGAAAGGCGAGCAAAGACAATGACGATGATGTCGCTGACAAGGTCGGAAGCAGAATGCACGGCATCCGCTACCATTGCAGCACTACAGCCAACGATTCCGGCTATGAATTTAACGACCGTGAGTGCAATGTTACCCAAAGCACCCCATAGCGTGACTCTTTGTATTTCCTTTGTTCTGTTATCCATTGATGCTAAAATCAGAATTATTCATTATATAGATGCAAAGATAACGCTTTTTTCGCAAACGAAATCATGCTTATGACATGATTTAACGTGAAATCTATCTTGAATGCCTAAGATCATTCAGTTTTGCCGACGAGCTTTAGTTCTTTATGAGAACATAACAATAGAGTTTGGATATTGCATTGTTGATTATGTGCAAAGCATTCATGTTTTGACTGTATTTTTTGTGCGATTATATGCATTTATTTATTTTTTTTGTCTTACAAACACTGTTATTAACACAGAATTTACTATTTTTGATTGTTGAAATTATATTTCGCTAGCTATAGCAATCATCATGTTATTGTATTCTAAAACCCTCTAAAATTGATTTGTATGTGTTCCAATCTTGTTCTCATTGCAGTATTGACGGCAAATGCCATATTTTTACCATGGACTGTTGGTTATTCAAATGAAAAGGAAACAGCTCCGAAAGAATATGTAACGGCAGAAGTTCCTGGTACGGCACAATACGACATAGCCAAATCCCTTCATTATCAGGATTACAAATATGCCGATAATTTTAAAAATTTTTCCTGGATGGAGGATGTCTATTTTACTTATCGCACATCATTCCAAATGCCGGAACTTGTTAAGGGTGATAGGGTATGGTTCCATTCAAATGGTATAGACTACAATTTCGTGATACGTCTGAATGGTGATTCTATTTTTGCTCAGGAAGGAATGTTCACGCCTGTCGATATCGACGTAACGGATCAGTTGAAGAAAGAGAATATACTTGAGGTATGGATAGACAAGGTCCCCAAATGTACAGACAAAACTGTTGACCGAAACCAGGCTGCCATGTGCGTCAAGCCTCCTGTAAGTTACGGATGGGATTGGCATCCACGACTGATACCTTCGGGAATCTGGGATGACACATATCTGGAAATCAGGAATAAGGTTCGAATAGAAGAACATTTTGTCGACTATGTCCTTTCTCCCGATTTCAGTAAAGCAGACATAAAAATACAGACATCTCCGATGCAAAAGGATGTTAGATTGGAATGGTCACTGATAGACCGAGATGGACAATTGATAAAAGAGGCTAAAGCGAATGGGGGAGAGGATTTTCGGACCACGCTGAATAATCCCCAATTGTGGTGGTGTCATGATCAAGGCGATCCCTATTTGTATTCCTATATCTTAGTAGCCAAGGATCGGAAAGGACGAATACTCGACACCGTTAAGGGGAAGATAGGTTTCAGGACTATTCGCTTGGTGATGAACACAGGTGCATGGAATGAGCCGGTATCCTTTCCCAAGTCCAGGAGTAATCCACCTGCCCAATTTGAACTGAATGGACGGCGAATATTTGCCAAGGGCTCCAATTGGTTGGCACCTGACATTTTCGTGGGACGAATCAAGAGAAACGACTACGAAAAACTGCTGGACTATGCTGTTGAAGCAAACTTCAACACCTTGAGGTGCTGGGGAGGATGTGGCATGGGCAAGGAAAGTTTTTTCGAACTATGCGACGAAAAGGGCATCTTGGTATGGCAAGAGTTTCCTTTGGCTTGCAACAATTATCCCGATGATCCCCACTATTTGAAAATCCTCCGTCAAGAAGCCACTTCCATTGTCAAGCGTCTGCGTCAGAGACCCTGTATGGCACTTTGGTGTGGGGGAAACGAACTGTTCAACAGTTGGTCGGGAATGACCGACCAATCCATCGCGCTGAGATTGCTGAACGCGCTATGTTTGGAACTTTCTCCCAAGATACCGTTCAACTATACGTCGCCCCTTGCTGGCATGGCCCACGGCTGCTACCTGTTCCGCTTTGGGGGAGAAGAAGTCTTTGACTGGATGAACAGGGCACACGCTACGGCATATACGGAATTTGGCATTCCTGGAGCATCGCCTGTGGAAGTGCTTCGTCAGATTATTCCCCAAGAGGAATTGTTCCCGGCCAAAAAGGGCACGTCATGGGAATGGCATCATGCCTTCAAGTCGTGGGCAGATGAAAATACCTGGTTGGCCGAATCGACATTGACATATTATTATGGACAAGCTCAAACCCTGGAGCAACTGGTGGAGAACAGCCAGATGCTGCAATGTGAGGGCTATAAGTGTATTTATGAGGAGGCAAGGAGGCAAAAGCCCTATTGTGCAATGGCACTTAACTGGTGCTACAACGAGCCATGGCCTGCTGCTGCCAACAACTCTATCATTGTCTGGCCCGACATCAAGAAGCCCGCTTTCGATGCAGTCAAGGCTTCCTGCCGTCCTCTCTGTGCCAGTGCTCGGATGGAACATTACCTGTGGAAACAGGGTGAGTCATTCAGTTGTGAACCATGGTTACTCAACGACAGTTACGATGTCAAGGGAGAATCGTACAACGTCTCTGTCTGGGTAGAAACTTTAGAGGGTGAAAAGGTCGCACTGACCACCGCAGAAGGGGACAAGTCATGGCAGACAAAGCCCCTCGAAGCAAATGCAAATCAACACGGTCCCACGATGGGCGGCATTCTTCCTTCCACATCGAAACCATTCTTCAAACTTATCGTGAAGGTGGATGGACATTCTGAAATGAACTCGGAATACCGGATGGCCATAAAGTAATTAATTAACTAGATATCCTTGTCTTGATTATTGACCAGATAATCATTCTTTATGGCAGATGGCAAAGCAGAAATGCTTGCCGGTAAGGTTGGAGATGCACATGAAGATCCTCAATTTGTTGGCATTCTCTACGGGGCAAGGGAAGGAGCCCAACACCGAATGTTGAGCTTTTGTTTCAAAAGCCACTTCAATCTGTTCTCCTATGCGTTTTGCCACTACACGTGCCTCGCGCGCCCCCGTCTTCGAACCGACGTATAGATAGCGGCTGTCACCGTAGGCAATGCCATCTAGTGGTAATAGATAGTTGGCGAGGGGGTGGTGTATGCCCGACAGGATGACCGCCTCTCCTTTGCTATCTGTCACGGGGAACAACCGTCCGCATTCGTAGCGCAATGAGTCTATTTCGCCTATTGATGGATAGACGTTGCCTCGAGTCGAGAGAATGTTATACTCCAGATCTATTTTCCCTAGCAGCAAGTCTTGGAAGGCAAAGCGACGGCTACCTCGGCGCAGCAGTTCCAGGTCCTCTACTTGATAGGTGAACTCCTTGGAAGCCTGCCGGATAACCTTCCCGTCCGCGTCCTTCATGTCGAACTCCAGTCCGGGGTTGCGTTGACGTGAATACAAATAATAGTTGTTGCCGTAAGTCCAGTTATCCTCGTCCGTGGTAGGTTGTCGGTCAAATCCCAGCATCACATAGCGTGTGGCATTTCCTTCCGGTACGGGTGTCAGGTTGTTCCAACCACGGAAAGCCCCGTCGTTGATATCAATGTTCAGGTCACAAACGAATTTCATTTCTGGGAACGACCATACGGAGTAGCGGTTGCCCTTCTTATCCGGCATGTTACCGCTCAAAACGTACCGTTTGCCCCCGATGAGCGTTGTGGTGACCCCCGTGGCACTTACGTCCGTCTGGTAGGAATAGTCCTTGAATCCCCCATTGGGTCTTCCACTGGTTTGCAGTCGCAGAATATAGCCGTTCCCCCCGTCTGTTCGGCGACACGACGCGTAGATCATCACCCACTTGTGCATCTTCTTGTCGTAGAAAATTTGGCAATCCTCGTCACCTTTCTGCGGCTTTTCGTAATCCAGTGGTGAGAAGTCGAGCAAACTGACGCCGAAGCGCACGTCATTGTATGCGTTTGCCACCCATAAAAGGTGGTCATCGGGGGCATGGCATGGAGTGGTCACCTGCCACAACTTACGTTCGCGGTCGTACATGATGTGGGGGGCTGAAATCTTCCAGAATCTCCCCGACATCAGACAACTGATGGTACCCGTGAATTCCAGTTCCCCAGTACCCAGCGTCAGGGCTACAATGGCTATGCCGTTGCCACCGGTACGTGTGCTGCCTGACAGATACAGCTTGCCGTCCTCCACTATCGGAGCCCCGTCTTCGTAGGTGATGGCTCGTATGTCGGCAAAGGCAGAACCCGAACTGAGCGACTGCTTCATGTTCATGAGAGATGTGGCACCCGAGGTGACGACACCTTCGCCCCAATATAGTTTGTCCAGTTGGAACAGCAGGGAGTCGGCATCGCCCAGTTCCGTCTTGCCCACTACGAAAGAGTGCTGGGCAGAGGCAGTTGTGAAACAGATGATAAACAGGGATAGTAGCGTGTGTCTTTTCATACGAGATGGGTTATGGCGGGTGAATTACTTTAATTTCTTCAGGTAAGGGTACAGGAACTCAGCCATTCTCTGGAATCCCAAGTCGGTTAGGTGGCAACCATCCACAGCTCCCTCATGGTCGGGCCCCGTGGCACTCCCCTTCATAGGGTCTTCCAGGCAATGTTTACCGCCTATCTCCAAGTAGCGCACGTTCTTCAGTCCCTCGGCACGCAGTTGTTTGCTGAGGGCGAGCCACAAGTCATCCTCTGCCTTCACGCTCTCGTGCCGCTCCTTCGACAGCCATTGGTTCTGGTAGGGGTAATTGCTCACCATGATGATGGGTGTGTTGGGCCGTGCTTCAGCCAGGATATGAATGAACCGCATGGTGCTGTCCTTGATTTGCTGGAGCGAGCAGTTCCCCAGACAGTCGATGATATAAGCACCTGCATCTATCCGTGTCATCTCCTCCGCTATGATGCGGTCCATCTTTCCGTTTCCGCTGAACCCCAGGTTGATACATTCGCGCCCAAGCATACGCGACAGAATGTTGGTGTGTGCCATGCCCGGCCGGTTGGCACACCCTCCCTGTGTCACGCTCGTGCCGTAGAAAACGAGTGGGGTAGTGGCCTTTCCGCCAAACAGGTTGTTGCCCGTTTTCTCGGGTTGCTCGATCACCGCTCCCTCGTCAATGCCGATAGCCAGGTTAATGACTCCGTCATACAAGGGGAAGAAAGCCACGAACTCTCTCATCTTCTCGTCCATGTTTCGCACGAAAATGTTAGCAGATTCCTTGCCTGTAGGTTGTGCCGTTCCGGCATATCGCCATTCTCCCTTGTCAAGGGCATAGAGGTCGAAACCGCAGATACCCGTGGGTGCCATGTGGCTCATTCTGCTGTTGTTCAGCAAAGTCCATCGCGCACCAATCGTCCGGGTGTTTGTCCTGAAACGGACGGCAAGTCCTGTACTGCATTGTCCCAACCCCCACACAGCTGGTCGTACTTTATGTTCAATACGCGCAGAGAGTCGCGTATAATACCCGTCATTCACGGGTTGTCCGTCAGCCGTCGGTAGCTTTGTCTTGCGTTCCGTCTTCTGCATATTGCTGTCATAGTCGGCGGCATCCTTCACCTGGGCGTCCTTTTCCGAACTACCGATACGCACACAATCCTTGAAACCCTGATTCAGGATTGGTAACCCCAGTTCCCGCACGTCGTAATATTTCAGGTCTTCGGTTTTTTGAGCGAAGGAAGGCATCCATGCCGTCATCATCGCCACAGCGAGAGAGATAAATCTTTTGTTCATGCGATATATTGATATATTGTTTTTATGTTTGTGAGGGTAAAATTAGACATTCTTTTCGACATTTGCAACAAAATGAGCCAAAAACAGTTCATTTTTCGCCACTATGCTTCCGTCGGCAATCGCTACTTTCTCATAGGTCGAACCTTTGCATTAATTTGTAGAGTTATCAGATTTCTCGATTGTGGGCTACTTTGTGACTCTACTTGTTTTATGTGCAGAACGTGATAAAAATGAATTGAGGCAAGGATCTGTTTTCCAAACCCTTGCCTCGTATTTTATTGTTTATTAGCATTCAGCCTTTATTCTTCTACTGCTGCCTGAGCGGCGGCTAACGAAAACTGAAAATCAGTGGGTTGTATCTGTTTCGGGAAACATCTGGGAAACATCATGTACCTAAATTGCACATTCTGCTTCCGTGTTCCTATCACAACGATATTCACTAATTATCATTTATTGTATTTACGTCATATTGATTTCTTTTTAATTTAAGTTACTATTGCATCACGTTTTGGCATATTCTGCCTCTTTTATTAACACGTTCTGCAAATTTTGCTTGCAAAATTAAGGAATATATCCTATTCAACCAAATTTTCCGTATGTTTTTCACGTTTTCCTCGCAAAATATGCCTATTTATTGATATAAATTAGGGTTTACATGGCATTTTATGTTTCAGTTAAGTAATGGTTAAATAATAACTTCCGAGATTTTTATGTCTATATTTTTATTACAGTACTGGTCAATACGACCTGCGTGTATAATCTAATCCAAAAGTGCACCACTTTCTAATTGAAAAGTGCACCACTTTTGATGTGGTTTCAAAGTTATCAAAAATAATCTGTTGGTGCAAGTAAATCGTAAAAAATCATTTGTTTTGCTGGTTAAATTTCTTTGTTTGTTTGAGTCTGTATGATTCTCCGTTCATGTTAATGAGATGAGCGTTGTGAGT